>NZ_JAXOJX010000015.1:0-109198 GCF_034427735.1 Azohydromonas lata | reverse complement strand
CGCGGCGCCCGTGATGCCGTCCGTGCCGGCCATGCCTTCCATGCCGTCCGCACCTGCCATGCCGGGCGCGGCGGCAGCCATGCCTTCGGCCTCCGCGGCCACGGCGGCGGCCGTGAGCGCGATGCGGGCGGACGCGCGATTTGCCGCCGCCACCGTCGCGCCCTCGCCCGCCACCGTGCCCAGCGCCGCGCCCGCGGAAGAAGGCACGGGCTGGCCGCTGGGCCGTGCGCTGGCGCAGGTGGGCGGCGTCTACGTGCTGGCGGAGAACGCGCACGGGCTGGTGATCGTGGACATGCATGCGGCGCACGAGCGCATCGTCTACGAGCGGCTGAAGAAGTCGTCGGCGGCGCAGGGGCGCATTCCGTCGCAGCCGCTGCTCATTCCCGAGGCCATGAGCGCCACGCCCACCGAGCTGGCCACGGCCGAGGCCGAGCGCGAAACGCTGCTGGAGCTTGGGCTGGACGTGGCGCCGCTGTCGGCCACGGCGCTGGCGCTGCGCAGCCGCCCGGCCGCGCTGCCGGACGCGGACTTGCCCGACCTCGTGCGCTCGGTGCTGGCGGACCTGGCGCAGGTGGGATCGAGCCGCGTGGTGCAGCGCGCCCGCGACGAGATGCTGGCCACCATGGCCTGCCACGGCGCCGTGCGCGCCAACCGGCGGCTGACGCTGGAAGAGATGAACGCCCTGCTGCGCGAAATGGAAGCCACCGAGCGCGCCGACCAGTGCAACCACGGCCGGCCCACCTGGCGGCAGCTCAGCATGAAGGAGCTGGACGGGTTGTTCTTGCGTGGGCGGTGACGGCGCCGCTGGTCCCGGAATTTGCGGCCGCATCGTTCAGAAGGCGGTTTGACCAGCGCCAGCCAAAGGCCGGCCCGCAGCGCCTACCCCCTCACACCCCCGGCATCCCCACGAACCCCGGCAGCGCCTTGACCCGATCGATCCACGCGCGCACCTGCGGGTAGTCCGCCAGCGACATGCCACCCTCGTGCGACAGCGCCACGTAGGGGAAGACGGCGCAGTCGGCGATGGTGGGGTGCTGCAGCGCCAGCCAGTCGTTGTGCGCCAGGTGCTGCTCCAGCAGGCCCAGGATGCGCTCGGCGCGGCGCAGCGCGTCGGCCTTGTCCAGCACGTAGCCGAACTTGTCCACCAGGCGTGCGGCGCCGGGGCCGTGCTGGATCTCGTTGGCGGCCGTGGAGAGCCACTGCATCACCGTGGCCAGGCCCAGCGGGTCGCGCGGCAGCCACTGCTCACCCGCGTAGCGCGCCCCCAGGTAGACCAGGATGGCCTGCGAGTCGCGCAGCACCACGTCGCCGTCCTCCAGCACCGGCAGCTCGCCCCAGGGGTTCAGGTCCGTGTGGGGCGCTCGCTTGTGCGCGCCGCCCATGAAGTCCACGGGCACCAGCTCCAGCTCGATGCCGGCCAGCGCGGCCAGCAGGCGCACCTTGTAGCAGTTGCCGGAGAGGGTCAGGTCATGCAGTTTCACGGCGGGTCTCCTTCAGCGGTTGGGAATGGAAGTGTTCAAAGGGTTCACAGCGACGCGGGCAGCGCCACGCCCAGGGCGGCCAGCTCGGCCTCGGTGTAGCGCGGGGTGATGAAGCGCGAGCAGTTCCAGTCGAAGGCCGCCACGTGCAGCAGCATCACGCGCTCGGTGGGTGGCGTCTTGGGCATCTCCACGGCGGCCAGCAGCGCGGGCGGCGCCTCATCGGCGGCCAGCACCTCGATCTCGGCCATCAGCTTCAGGCGGCGGCGCTGCGGGTAGTCCAGCAGGATGAGCGCCGCCCGCGGGTTGCCCGCCAGGTTGCCGGTGCTCACGAACTGGCGGTTGCCGCCCAGGTCGGCAAAAGCCAGCGTGCTGTCGTCCAGCACGCGCAAAAAGCCCGGCGCGCCGCCGCGGTGCTGCACGTGCGGCCAGCCGCCCTCGCCCACGGTGGCCAGGAAAAAGCTGTCGCGCGCGGCAATGAAGGCGCGCTCCCGCGCGCTCAGGTGCGCCTGCACGTCGCCCGGCGGCTTGGGTGCCTCGGCCCCGCCGAAGCGGCGCTGCGCGGCGCGCACGCCGGGGGTGTAGGCGATGGCGGCGAAGTGGCTGGACATGGCGGGCTCCGGTGGCTGCGTGAGGCGTTGAGAGGCGATGCGTGATGGTGGCCATGGCGCGCTTCGCAATAAATAGATCGCACCGCACTTCATTGCTGCGACTGGCGGTTTAATCGTTCACCATGGACAAGCTCAAGGCCATGGCCTCCTTCGTGCGCATCGTGGAAACCGGCAGCCTCACGGCGGCGGCGCAGCGGCAGGACGTGTCGCTCACGGCCGTGGTGCGCGGCCTCTCGGCGCTGGAGCAGGCGCTGGGCGCACGGCTGCTCAACCGGACGACCCGCCGCATCGCGCTCACCGAGGAAGGCCGCGAGTACTTCGAGCGCTGCCGCCGCGTGCTGGCCGACGTGGAGGAGGCCGAAGCCGCCCTCGCCGACCGGCCGCTGGCCCCCGCGGGCCGGCTCACGGTGACGGCCCCGGTGATGTTCGGCCGGCTGCACGTGGCGCCGGTGATCAACGGCTTTCTCGCGGCGCACGAGCGCATGCGGGTGGAGCTGCTGCTGCTGGACCGCGTGATCGACCTGCTGGAGGAAGGCGTGGACCTGGCCATACGCATCGCGCCGCTGGCCGATTCCTCGCTGGTGGCCGTGCCCCTGGGCCGCACGGCCTGGGTGCTGAGCGCCAGCCCCGGCTACCTCGCGCGCCACGGCACGCCCACCCACCCCGACGACCTCTCCCGCCACCGCGCCGTGCGCAGCACCGGCCGGGGGTCGGGCAACGAATGGCCCCTGGTGCGCGGCGCCGAGCGGGCGCAGGTGGCCGTGCCGGAGTGCTTCTCCAGCAACCAGGTCGATGCCGCGCTGGAGGCCTGCGTGGCGGGGCTGGGCATAGGCCGCTTCCTCGCCTACCAGGTGCGGGCGCTGGAGGCCGAGGGCCGCCTGGTGCGCGTGCTGGCGGACTGGCAGCCGCCGCCGGTGGACGTGAACCTCGTGCACGCGCAGTCGCGGCTGCTGTCGCCGCGCATACGCGCCTTCATGGACTGGGCCGTGCCGCGGCTGCGCGAGCGGCTGGGCTGAGCGCCCGCCGGCCGCGCGCCGGCCGATGGGGGCCGGGGCGGCCTTCACGCTCCGCGCCGCCGCGCCGCTGCGTGGATTTCGTGGATTTGTTGGCACGCGCCGCGCGCCGGCGGGCCTGGGCGTCCGTTGAGCCGGCCCCGGCATGGCTAGCCTGCCTCTTTGCACCAACACGCTCTCCGAGAGACACGTATGAAGCAGTTTTCATGGGCACTGGCACTGGCCGCCGCGGCTGTTGCCTTGTCCCCCGCCGCCCACGCCAGCGCCGAGTTGGCCGCCCAGTACGACTGCATGGGCTGCCACAAGACCACCTCCAAGGTGCTTGGGCCGGCTTTCAAGGACATCGCCAAGAAGTACGCCGGCAACCCCAAGGCCGAGGCGATGCTGACGGACAAGATCATCAAGGGCGGTGCCGGCGTCTGGGGCCCGGTGCCCATGGCGGCCAATCCCAAGATTCCGCGCGAGGACGTGCGCAAGCTCGCGGCCTGGGTGCTGGCGCAGTAATCGGGGCCAAGGCGCGGGGCCGGCACCCTGCCGGCGGTGCCGCCGTATCCCGCCCCGGTTGCAAACCCAGGGCTTTTTGAAACGCCTGCTTGCCCTGCGCGGGCGCGAGCCTTGCCAGGATTCCCGGTTCTTCAATGACGACGGGAGTCCTCGCCATGGCGCACGCCTTCGCCAACACGCTCACGGAGTTCTCCACGCCCTCGGGGCGAACCGGCAAGTTCTACTCGCTGCCCAAGCTGGCCGAGCGCTGGCCGCACATCCACCGGCTGCCGGTGTCGCTGCGCATCGTGCTGGAGAGCGTGCTGCGCAACTGCGACGGCAAGAAAGTCACTGCCGGCCACGTCGAGCAGCTCGCGCAGTGGCAGGCGCAGGGCGCGCGGGAGGAGGAGATCCCCTTCGTCGTGGCGCGCGTGGTGCTGCAGGACTTCACCGGCGTGCCGCTGCTGGCCGACCTGGCCGCCATGCGCAACGTGGCCGCCGAGCAGGGCCGCAACCCCAAGACGATAGAGCCGCTGGTGCCCGTGGACCTGGTCGTGGACCACTCGGTGATGATCGACCACTACGGCACCCCCCAGGCCCTGGACCTGAACATGAAGCTGGAGTTCGAGCGCAACCGCGAGCGCTACGAGTTCATGAAGTGGGGCATGCAGGCGTTCGAGACCTTCCGCGTGGTGCCGCCGGGCTTTGGCATCGTCCACCAGGTGAACCTGGAGTACCTGGCGCGCGGCCTGCACCGCAACGCCGACGGCGTGAGCTACCCCGACACCTTGGTGGGTACGGACAGCCACACCACCATGATCAACGGCATAGGCGTGGTGGCCTGGGGCGTGGGCGGCATCGAGGCCGAGGCGGCCATGCTGGGCCAGCCGGTGTACCTGCTGACGCCGGACGTGGTGGGCTTCGAGCTGACGGGTGCCTTGAGCGAGGGCGTGACGGCCACGGACCTGGTGCTCACCGTCACGGAGATCCTGCGCAAGCACCGCGTGGTGGGCAAGTTCGTGGAGTTCTTCGGCGAGGGCACCCGCTCGCTGGCCCTGCCCGACCGGGCCACCATCGGCAACATGGCCCCGGAGTACGGCGCGACCATGGGCTTCTTCCCGGTGGACGAGCGCACGGTGGAATACCTGCGCGGCACGGGGCGCAGCGAGGCGGACATCGAGCTGTTCGAGGCCTACTTCAAGGCGCAGGGGCTGTTTGGCGTGTCGCGCGCCGGGGAGCTGGAGTATTCGCAGGTGGTGTCGCTGGACCTCTCCACGGTGAAGCCCAGCGTGGCGGGCCCCAAGCGGCCGCAGGACCGCATCGAGCTGGGCAAGCTTTCCAGCACCTTCACGGACCTGTTCAGCAAGCCGGTGCCGCAAAACGGCTTCAGCCAGCCGGCAGACAAGCTGCAGCAGGTGTTCACCACGTCCAGCGGACTGGAGATTCGCAATGGCGACGTGCTGATCGCCGCCATCACCTCCTGCACCAACACCTCCAACCCCGGCGTGCTGCTGGCCGCGGGGCTGCTGGCCAAGAAGGCGGTGGAGGCGGGGCTGACGGTGAAGCCGCACGTGAAGACGTCGCTGGCGCCCGGCTCGCGCGTGGTGACGGAGTACCTGACGCGCACCGGCCTGCTGCCCTACCTGGAGAAGCTGGGCTTCGCGGTGGCGGCCTACGGCTGCACGACCTGCATTGGCAACGCAGGCGACCTCACGGCCGAGCTGAACGAAGTCATCTGGCGCAATGACCTCGTCTGCGCCGCCGTGCTGTCGGGCAACCGCAATTTCGAGGCGCGCATCCACCCCAACCTCAAGGCGAACTTCCTGGCCTCGCCGCCGCTGGTGGTGGCCTTCGCCATTGCCGGCAGCGTGCTCAAGGACTTGATGACCGAGCCCGTGGGCACCGGCCACGGCGGCAAGCCGGTGTACCTGGGCGACATCTGGCCCAGCAGCGACGAGATTCACGCCCTGATGAAGGCCGCCATGGACCCCGAGGCCTACAAGGCCAACTACGCGCGGGTGGAAAGCGCCCCGGGCCCCTTGTGGCAGGCCATCTCCGGCGTGACGGGCCAGGTCTACAACTGGCCGCAGAGCACCTACATCGCCCGCCCGCCCTTCTTCGAGGGTTTCACCATGGAGCCCGCGGCGCTGGTGACTGGCGTGAAAGGCGCGCGGGTGATGGCGCTGTTTGGCGACTCCATCACCACGGACCACATATCCCCGGCCGGCTCCATCAAGGAAACGTCCCCTGCCGGCCAGTATCTGATTGAGCACCACGTATTGAAGCCCGACTTCAACAGTTACGGCTCCCGCCGCGGCAACCACGAAGTGATGATGCGCGGCACCTTCGCCAACGTACGCATCAAGAACCTGATGCTCCCGCCCAAGTCCGATGGCTCGGTGGAAGAAGGCGGCCTGACGCTGTACCAATTGGACGGCGCCGAAAAGGGCGAAAAAATGTTCATCTACGACGCGGCCATGAAATACCAGGCCGCGGGCGTGCCGACCGTGATATTTGCCGGCGAGGAATACGGCACCGGCTCCAGCCGGGATTGGGCGGCCAAGGGCACCCAATTACTCGGTATCAAGGCCGTGGTGGCGCGCAGCTTCGAGCGGATTCACCGCTCGAATTTGATCGGCATGGGCGTGCTGCCCCTGCAATTCCGCGGCGAGGATTCCTGGCAGTCACTGGGGCTGCGGGGGGACGAGGTGATTGATATCGAGCTGCCGGCCGGAGATGTGCGGCCACTATCCGAGGCCACACTGGTGATTCGGCGGGGGGATTCTTCGCAGCGGGTGACTTTGATGCTGCGGATTGATACGGCGATTGAGGTGGATTACTACAAGCACGGGGGGATATTGCCGTTTGTGTTGAGGCAGCTTTTGACCGCAGCCTGACAAGACCGCAATTGACCAATGAAAAAAGCCGCCGAAAGGCGGCTTTTTGTTTTCTTGAGCGCGGCTCATAGGTTGATAGTGCCCCTCACCCGTCATACTTGCGAAAGCAGGTATCCACGATGGTTAGCATGCGGGACCGAAACTGTGGTGACCTCAAGAATCGACAGACCACCAGCACATTCGTCGTCATTCCTGCAAAAGCAAAAATTAATTTTTTACTGATCAAAAACAGTAGATTTCAACCAGATTTATGGGCCGCCGTCCTGACCGCTTTGAAATCCGCGATCACCTCATCTGGATCAATAGCTTAGGATGCCAGCATTTGATCAAGTTGACTCCACGCTTTCTTTAGTGCAGCAATACCAGCCTCCGCACGCCCGCGTGCAGGAATAAGAAACCAACCGTCTGACCGTAGCGCGTAATCGCTATCGGCTTACCCACTGCGATAAAATCAACCAGCGCCGCTTGAAAGCCATGAACAGCAATAGATAGCATTTTCATAGCGCACCCAAAATCACAATTTAATTATCAGTTTGCTTGTGTTTGGAAAGTGAAGTTTCGCAGACATCATACAATTTGATCAAAACTACTTTCAAGTAGACCCTTTTCCTTCAATTCATCAATAACTATATTTGACAACTGCAAAAGAGATTCCGGCTTGCCAGCAAACCATTCTTTTATCTCTTTAACTCCTTTTGAAGAATCAAGCATAAGCACTGCAATATTTGACGCCGTAATACGGGAGAGTCCCATCTCTACCAAAGTTCTCCCAGTTGACGTAGAAACACCGAGTTCCAGCGCAAGCGAAAAATCATAAATTTGAGAAAGTTTATCCTCGTATCCTGCTTCAACCAGGGCAAAGCGCAATAAATCAACATAAGCTTTACCCCATTGCACAAGTCTAAATCTAATTGTTTGCTCAACCAATCCAAACATATCACGAACAGCCTTATCAACGATATTTTGATCCGACCTTCGCGACGTCACTTTGGCATTTTTTTGCGATATTTCACAGCTTCACCAATCAACTTACTAAGCGGTTCACCACGCATCCACTGCAATGAAACTACTGTGACGTGGTTGACAAATCCCCGCATTTTTCTGCCTTCTTCCCCAGCCAACTGTGCGCCACCAAAGTACTTATACATTCTCATAACAATTGAGTTATAGACAGAATAAGACTCATACGATGGATTAACAGGGATAAGCTCTTTGAATAGCTTCTTTTTAATTTTTTCTTGAATTCGCTTATGCATACCAGTCAGTGCAATTGGACTCACCATCCAACTGGAAAAAAGCACTGATTCTGGAAGCTTCAATTTGGCAAGCGCTTGCCCCGAAGCTTCCAGAATTTCATTCTGATCGTTCTGAGGAATGCCGTAGACATCCCGCCTCAATAATACATCAAGATTATTTTGTGAAGCCCGCAACAACAATAACCCAGCAACAGCCGCTGCTTTCTCAGAGAACTCCTTTGCATCTTGAATCTCGATATTGCCTTTAGATAACCTGCGCAACAACTCAAGCACAACATCGCCCTCTTCTTTAATCACATCCCTGAATGCAATTTTTAGCTCAAACGGTTTTTTAAAAGTTAAAGGTTGAGACTGCCAATTATCATAATCAACCAGAAAAACATTTCCAATTATTTCCTCTCCTAATCTGCCAGCACGCCCAGCGAAATTCCACAATGAAGCCTCATCTAAAGGTTCACCACCATTTCCTCTGCTTGGAGTATCTATAAAAACGCTTTTAGCTGGCAAATTGACACCCTGAAAGAGAGTCGTGGTACAACAGAGATAATCCAGACCCCCTTCACGAAATGCGTTTTCAATGCCTTCCTTTAATAAACTCGGCATATTTCCATAATGAAAAGCAACACCATGTCTGACATAATTTGCAAGAGAATAAGACTTATGAATATTCTGCTCGATAAATTTTACCAAATCAGAAATAGATGGGGCGAGCTTAATATCCCCATTTACAGCCAGTAAATTTGCCAAACTTTCAGCGTTCGAAGGTCCGGTTGCATATACAAGAGACCGGCCTCCTTGACCCAACTCCTTCGCAACTGCGGCAAGTCTTGCTTCGCCTGAAAGAGCAAACCCTCTATCAAAAACAAATGACCCTATTGCCTCATCAGACCCATGAGAAACGAGAAACAAGTCCAGTCGATGCTCATCTCCTTCGTTAAATTTAACGTTTATTCGATTCTGCACAACCGGGGAAAGAGCCGTGCTTTTAACTATTGAATCTTCAACCCCAAAGCTGCGCCCCACAAGACCCATATTTTCAGCGCCAGGAGCCAAAAATACAAATTTGGTCCCCGGATTCAGTTCACGTAGCTTTTCAAGAACATCTTGGAGTATTAACCCCCTACCATCATCACCAATAGATTGCGCTTCATCAACGACAACAAGATTAACATTGGCAGCCGAGGCGACCGACGAAATAAAAATTTGAGCGCGCTCTTGAGTTAAGACAAATATTTGTTTCGGCTTATCCTCCGCATCAACCACAGGAATAGTGGTTATGCGAATCTCATTTTTCTGAGCAGCGAGCTGCCGAGAAAGCTTCATTTGTATCTCAGACAAAAGAGCACGTGTTGGAGCCACATAAACCACAACAATGCTTGATGCCGACAAAACACATCTACAAATATATTCCAACACAACGAAAGACTTTCCAGCGGAAGTTGGTGCAGAAATAGCCAGCGACTTTTCATCATCAATAACATTCCAAACATCGAATTGAAATTGAGTAAGCGCAACCTCTTTGCCTGCAACCTCAACGGTGTTTATCTTTGCAAGCAGCGCATTACGAATATAAGTTTGAAATGACAAAAGCTCACTGCCATAAGCTTTGATTTTTGCCAAACCAGGGAAATTACCGAGCCCCGCGAGAATATGCTGCACCGCCTCATGAAATTCACTATAACTTGATGTTAAAGCAGTAAACACAGCAATTTGCAACGCCAAATCTTTACTTTCTTCATCCGAAGACTGAACAAAAACGCTTGCAGATGAAAGAAGTCTAGATATTACTTCAATAGAAATGTCTTCCGGAGAACTGATATAAGCCCCCGAGCGCATCGACAGTCCCGCTCTAACTCCACATGCACGAAGTTTGGCAAGATCGCACCAAAACCCTTCACTTTCCTTAATTTCAATTGACACTTCATTAGCGAACGTGGCCATTATTTGTCTCCGCAAAAGCCCTCTTAAGCTCATCAATATCAGGAACAGCGATCAAAAAGAAAACACACCCCCCAGGATCAACTTTTGCAGCACGCGCTTGAGTCATTGCATTGGTTAGAAATTTCTCGTGCTTAGCTTTATACAACGACTCAAAGTGTTCTTCATGGATTGTTATGGGAGCCTCTGAATCTCTAGGCAAAACATTTAAATAACTTTCTTCAGAAACCACCAAGCTACCCACATGAAGCTCCCTCCTCTTTAAACTAGAATCACTTCCAGAATAGAGATTAAAATATGCTTTCGCTGCATTTCGCTGCTCTCCTTCGAGCTCATCAAGATTTGACAAATCATTTATAAGCCTAAGCTCATTTAGTTGAGCAGCGCGATCGCCTTCATATTTTGAAACCGATGAGTAGAATTCCCGAGTCGCATCCGTCGCAGTTGGTTTAATTTTGGACTCCAACAAAAAAAATGTCATTGTTCCATCAGTTTCAAAGCGTGCATGCAAACCATCAACCCCATGTACAAGCATTTCTGAAGATGTTTTTAAAGCTATTTTGGAACCTAACTGCACCGCGTTTAAGAAGCGCAATGCCACCACATAAGAAATAAGTTCTCCAACCTCACCGTATCGGGCTTTGTTCTTCTCACTGAACTTAACCAATAATTTAACTGCTTCACGATTAAGGCGTGTCAAAGCGGACATGCTTGCGCCAGTCCTAGAATTTACGCTTTGAGCTATAGCCTCTCTACGTTTACGCAATGGAATGACATAATTAACCAACTGATCAGAAATTACCTCCACAAACTCGTTAAGCTGTGGCTTATGCTCACAGAATCTAACAAACAATAAACGCGGATTTTTTAGCACTGGCGACGCATTCACCTCTTTTAAAACATTATCGACGCCATCAATAGAATCAAACAGTTCAGCAAATAGATTACAGCCAGACATTCCATCTCCCCTTGGCGAATTAAACTAAAAGCAGATTCGCAAAAACTCATCTACCGAACCAAAATTGTCGCAGTAAAGATTTAGGCCACCCAAACCAATACCGCAACACCCTTCAGCAAAGTCCATAAACCATTTTATGGCAAGAATCTTGTAGTACGCCATGGAGATCTAATACCCCACCAACATCCGACTCCCCAACACCAGCAAGCTCACCCCCACCACCGCCTCAATCACCGTCTTGCCGCGCAGAAACCGCTGCCGCACAGCCGCATGAGAAAGCAGCAGCGCAACGCCGCAATACCAGGCTGCGGAAATCAAGGCCGCCAGCACCACCGTGACTTCATAAACCCAATGCGGCGCATTCCCAGGAATCAGCAGCGCCAAAATACTCCCGTAAAACGCCACCGCCTTGGGATTCGTCATGCTGACCAAATACCCCCGCCGTATCGCCACCAAGGGAGAAACAGGTTTAGCCAGCACCGCCGTCTTCACCGGCCGCCGCGCACCTTCGAGCATGCGCATGCCCAGGTAAACCAGATACAGCGCCCCTGCCCACTGCAACGCCTGATGCAGCCAGGGCAGATTCCGCAGCACGACGCCCAGCCCCGCCACGGCGAGTAAAGCCCAGGTCATCGAGGCCAGGGCCAAACCCAGGCCCGTCATCACGCCCGCCCGGCGCGATGCGCCCAGCGCCACCGACGTCACCAGCGCGAAATTCGCCCCCGGGCTCATGATGGCCAGCGCCAGCGCGCCGGTTATCGTCAACAACACGCCGAAATACTCCACCCGTTCACCCCAACTGGTTTTTCATTCCAACGAATAGTTGGCCCCGCCGTGGCGTCAGCGCACGGACGCCGTCGCGAGTTTCAGGCTGAAGGCCATGAAGGCGGCGCCAACCAATCCGGTCCCGGCCGCCGACATTCGGCGATGACGGCGGAACTGTTGAGCCAACCTGGACCCTGCAAATATCAAGACCGTGAGATAAATCACGCTGAAGAACTGCACGATCAGGCCCAGGATGAAAAATGACAGCGCGGGATGCCCATAGCCCGGGTCCACGAACTGGATGAAGAACGAGATGAAAAACAGGATGGCCTTGGGATTGAGCAGGCTGATCAGCAAGGCCGTGCGAAAAGGCCGGCTGCCCTTGTCGTCGGAAACGCTTTCGCCGCCGTCCTGCGCCTTGCCCTGCCAGGCCGACCATGCGCCCTTGAGCAGCTTGAATCCCAGCCAAGCCAAGTAACCGGCGCCGGCGTATTTCAGAACGTAGAACAGCAGCGGGTTGCTGTGCAGCAGGCCGGCCACGCCAGTGGCCGAGAGAATCATGAGCACGGTGTCGCCCAGGAATATGCCCGCCGCGCCGCGGTAGCCCCGCGCCACGCCCTGGCGCGAGGCCACGGTCATCACATAGATGGAATTGGGCCCCGGCAGCAGCACGATGAAGATGGTGCCGAGGACGAAGGTGGTGAGATCGGTGATGCCGTACGTCATCCGCGTATTTTGGCCGCGGCACGGACGCGCCTCTTGATCCAGCCCGGTGCGACCCACAACCAGCGCAGCCCACGGCAGCAGCGGTGCCCTCGCCGCTCGTCCCAGCCAGCGGCGGCGCTGCAGCGTCGCGGGCGCGACGCCGGCACGTACGAGGCACGGGGGTCGTCAACCCAGCCGAGTGGGCCGCCTGCAAAGCTTGGATGAAAAACTCTTGCTTTATTGAAGCCGGTATGTATTTATTGAATTGAACTGGATTTCCTCCATTTTCCAGTCCGGGCTGCCGGCGAATGATTTTCAAGACATACCCAGGAAATACCCCTATCTCCCAGATAAATTCCCGGGCAGTCAGTATTCACTCACTCAAAACTCCTGCATCCGCTTGCACAATAAATAGCACGGCAGCCATGAATGGGCGGCTTAAGTCCGTCAGCAAGCATTTTCTTGCGTGACGGAATATTAAATTTCCCGTTTTGAATACCCGTGCAAAAGAGGCATCCCGGGTTTAGTCGGCCATGCACAGAATCAGTGCACGAAAAACTTTTTCGGCTGCAAGAAAAAGAGGAGACGCATGGCGGCAACGAATGCATTCAAAGCGGCGCCCTGGCTGTGCGCGGCACTGTGGGCCGGCACGCTGGCCGGCCCAGCGTGGGCGGACTCGCGCGCGCGCCTGGAGCTGGAAGACTTCGGCTGGTCGCTGGTGGATCTGCGGCCGGGCGACGGCATCGCGCCCGGCGTCACGTTCGACACCAGCCGAATGGACAACCTCATGGTGGCGCGGGTGCGCGAGACCTATGCGGGCGCCGACGGGCAACCCTTACCCGACGGAACCGACGTGATGTTCCGCCGCGTCGGCCAGCAGCAGTTCTTCCCGCGCGGGTCCGTCTATGCCTTCCCCGGCAACGGCTCCGCCGTCGCCTCCCAGGGCAACAACGACCGCGACTTCGGGGTCAACCTGTTCGGCCTGGCGAGAAACACGGCCGGGGACGGCGTGCTCGTCAACCGCTTCGATGCGCACACGGTGCCGGTGTCCAGTTCCTTCGTGGGCGCCATCGTCCTGGCGCCCTACACCCGCCTGGTGTGGACCGGGGACTTGCGCATGGAGTTGGAGACCTCCGGCGGCGAGCGCGCCCACGAGGGCGCCCTGGCCGTGTTTCGCATGCGCATGCTGGGCGCCGACGGCCAGCGCTTGGGCGGTTGGAGCACGCACCTGGACACCGAGGGCCAGGCCCCGGGCACGCTGGTACGCGAACAGTCGCTGCGCTTTGCGCTGACCAACGCAAGCGGCACGGCGCTGGCCAGCACGCTGGAGGCCAGCATGCGCGTGAGCGGCTACACGTCGCAAAACCCCGTGTTCGCTCCCGCAGTGGCGGCCGTGCCGGAACCCGGGGCGCTCGGGCTGATGCTGACGGGCGTCGGGGTGGTGGGCGTGGCGGCGCGGCGTGGGCGGCGCGTCCACGCGGCCGAGGCTTGAAGGGAGGGCACGGCCATGACGCACACCCTTTCTTTACTCCCCCGCCGTGCCTGCGGCGCTTGGGCCACGCTCGCCGCGCTGGCCCTGGCGGCGCCGTTGACGGCACAGGCAGAGGTGCGCGGCAGCGTGCACCTGCAGAACTTCGGCTGGTCGGTGGTGGACCTGGACCCCAACGACGGCGTGGCCGCCAGCGCCACGTTCTACCCGGGGAGCTTCGAGTCCAGCGTGCGTGCCGGCGTCACGCTGCGCGGGCAGGACGCCCTGGGTCATCCGCTGCCCTACAGCGTCAACCAGTCGCGGACCTGGGCGGGCAATGCGCTCTTCACCAATGCCGGCCGGTCGCTGTCGCTGGCGGGCACGCAGGCCGCGGCGGCCATGGGCGGGCCGGTGGACGGCCACCGCTACGGCTTCCGGCTGGACGGCCTGGGCAGCCGCGAGGCCGTACAGGCGCGGGACTACAGCAGGTTCGAGACCGCCAGCAGCCTGAGCAGCATGGTCCTGCTGGCGCCCAACACGGAGCTGGTCTGGACGGGGCGGTTGAGCCTGTCGATAGAAAAGACCGGAGCCGGTGCGGGCATGCGCCACGAGCGCGGCCGTGCCTACCTGAGCATGGACATGGAAAGCGAGGACCCGATCTTCGAGGCCTCCTATCACAAGCTGTTGGACACCTTCGGACGCGCGCCGGGGCGGCTGTCGCACGAGGAGTCGCTGAGCTTCGTGTTCAGGAACTACAGCCCCTACGAGACGCCGGCCTCCTTCGAGATGAACCTGGGCACCTACGGCTACTCGTCGGCCAATCCCGTGCCCGAGCCCGGCACAGTGGGGCTGATGCTCGCGGGCGTGGGGGTGGTGGGCTTCGTGGCGCGGCGGCGTGCGTCGCCGCGCCCGCTGGGGAGCGCAGGCTGAGCCTGCGCATGGAGGAAATGCGCGCGGGCCCGTGCCGCGCGCGGGAGAGGCGCTGAAACGGAAACGCCGGGCCTGGCGGCTCGGCGTTCTCCATTTCAGGCCGCAGCCCCGCGCGGGACGCGGCGGCTGCCCGGCAGAGGGCTTACCAGCTCACCTCGCGCTCCGGCGTGGCGCCGATGCGGTGGATGGAGAGATCGGCGCCCTCGTATTCCTCTTCCTGCGACAGGCGCAGGCCCACCGCGTAGCGCAGCACGCCGTACACCAGCGCGCCGCCGGCAAAGGCCCAGGCCACGCCGGTCACGGTGCCCAGCAGTTGCGACAGGAAGCTCACGCCGCCCATGCCACCCAGCGCCGGCAGGCCGAAGATGCCCGCGGCAATGCCGCCCCAGGCGCCGCACAGGCCGTGCAGCGGCCACACGCCCAGCACGTCGTCCACCTTCCAGCGGTTTTGCGTCAGGGTGAACATCAGCACGAAGATGGCGCCGGCCATCGCGCCCACCACCAGGGCGCCCATGGGGTGCATCAGGTCCGAGCCGGCACACACGGCCACCAGGCCGGCCAGCGGGCCGTTGTAGGCGAAGCCCGGGTCGTTCTTGCCCATGAGCACGGCCACCAGCGTGCCGCCCACCATGGCCATGAGCGAGTTCACCGCCACCAGGCCGGAGATCTTGTCTATGGTCTGCGCGCTCATCACGTTGAAGCCGAACCAGCCCACGGCCAGCACCCAGGCGCCCAGGGCCAGGAAGGGAATGCTGGAGGGCGGGTGCGCGCTCATGCGGCCGTCCATCTTGTAGCGGTTGCTGCGCGGGCCCAGCCACAGCACGGCGGCCAGGCCGATCCAGCCGCCCACGGCGTGCACGACCACGCTGCCGGCGAAGTCATGGAACTCGGCGCCGCCCACGGACTTGATCCAGTCCTGGAAACCGTACTTGTTGGCCCACACCAAGCCCTCGAAGAACGGATAGAAAAAACCCACCAGCACGGCCGTGGCAAACAGTTGCGGGTGGAATTTCGCCCGCTCGGCAATGCCGCCGGAAACGATGGCCGGAATGGCCGCCGCAAAGGTCAGCAGGAAAAAGAACTTGACCAGCTCAAATCCGTTCTTCGCCGCCATCGCGTCCGCGCCATGGAAGAAATTCACACCGTAGGCCACGGTGTAGCCCACGAAGAAATAGGCAATCGTGGAAATGGCGAAATCCACCAGGATTTTCACCAGCGCGTTCACCTGGTTTTTCTTGCGAACCGTGCCCAACTCCAGGAAGGCGAAGCCGGCGTGCATCGCCAGCACCATGATGGCGCCCAACAAGATGAACAAGGCATCGGTGCCCTGCTTGACCTGATCCATTGAATCGTTCTCCAAAGCGGCTTGAAGTGCCGTCTATGCGCCATCCCGGCGCTTGTCCGCCCCACCTGCTGGCGCGATGCACCAATTACGCAAGTTCGGTGCCCGCCTTGGTGCAAACAATGCACGCAGCCATGCACCGCAGGGCGGCATGGAAAAACGAAGAATTCGGTCTTGGTGCACGCCGTGGTGCATTTATGCACCACAAATGCGCACACCGTTGGCGCGCACGGATTCGGTGAATCGAAGCCGTGCGGAAAGAGGCCTTCGGGCTGGCGCCGGGGCCGCGGCCCGGGCCGTGATTCGCTCAGCCGCCCAGGCGCTGTTGCCAGCCGGCCTCGTCGAAGCCGGCGGTGACAGCGCCATCCTCCCACTCCACCACCGGGCGCTTGATCAGGCTGGTCTTCGACTGCAGCAGCGCCAGGGCGCCGTCGGCGCTGCCGGCGCTCTCGCGCTGGGCCTCGTCGAGCTGGCGCCAGGTGGTGCCGCGGCGGTTGACGAGCACGTCCACGCCGCCCAGCGCCTGGCTCCAGCGGCGCAGATCGCCTTCGGCGGGCGGCTTCTTCTTGAAGTCCACGAATTCATGCGGCCTGTCCTGGGCCGTGAGCCAGGCGCGGGCGCGCTTGACGGTGTCGCAGTTGGCAATGCCATGCAGGCGAATCATCGGAATCCAAACCTTTCGGAACGTTCACAGCGGGGATCGGGGCCGTAGGCGGCGTCCTTCACGGTGTCGCCCACCACCGACACCTGCCACCACAGGCAAAACGGCCCCTCGTAGCGGTAGCTCCACACGTCGCCGGGCTGCCAGCCGCCGCCGCGCACGCGGGCCGGGTGGCCAATGCGGCGCAGCATCTCCTGCACCGGCATGCCCGGCGTGATGGCGTTGAACTCGCGCTCGTCCATCACCTGCTTCCAGCCGGTGACGCGGCCGGAGGGGTCGAGGTCGATCATGAAGGTGTGCAGCCCCATGGGGCCGCGGGCGTATTCCAGCCGCGTGCCGCCGTCGGGGTTCGCATAGCGCCCGGTGGGGGCGCCGCCCATGAGCGTTTGCACCTCGGACTCGCCCATGCCGGGCTGGACCTTGGCGGGCGAGTACGTGGCGCAGGCCGGCAGCAGCATGGCGGCGGCCACGGCCGCCGCGGACAGGACGGGTTTCACATTCAGCTTCAGCGAGAGGCGGGGCATGGCGGTGTCTCCGGTGGGCCGGATGCCGTGGCGGGGGTGGGCCAGGAGGTTTTCAGCGTCCCGGGCGCCAGCGCCGCAGCAGCAGGGCGTTGGTGACGACGCTGACGCTGCTGAAGGCCATGGCGGCGCCGGCGATGACCGGATCCAGCAATCCAAAGGCCGCCAGCGGCAGGCCCACCAGGTTGTAGATGAAGGCCCAGAACAGGTTCTGGCGGATCTTCGAATAGGTGCGGCGCGAGATGTCCACGGCATCGGCCACGAGCGACGGGTCGCCGCGCATGAGCGTGATGCCCGCCGCGTGCATGGCCACGTCGGTGCCCGTGCCCATGGCGAAGCCCACGTCGGCGGCGGCCAGGGCCGGGGCGTCGTTGATGCCGTCGCCCACCATGCCCACGCGCCCGCGCGAGCGCAGCCCGGCGACGATGGCGGCCTTGTCCTGCGGCAGCACCTCGGCGCGCACGTCGTCCAGGTGCAGCGCGCGGCCCACGGCGCCGGCGCTGCCGGCGTTGTCGCCGCTCACCAGCACGGCCCACAGGCCCATGGCCCGCAGCCGCTGCACGGCGGCCACGGCGGTGGGTTTCAGCCGGTCCCCGAAGGCCAGCAGGCCCAGCAGCTTCAGGCCGCCGCCAGGCCCGGCCTCGGCGGCCAGCCAGGAGACGGTGCGCCCGGCGCCCTGCAGCACGCGCAGCTGCGGCTCCAGGGGGCCAAGGTCCACGCCCAGCTCCTTCATCCAGCGCGTGCTGCCCAGGCGCAGGGTGCGGCCGTCCACGCGGGCCTCCACGCCGTGGCCGGGCACGGCGCGCAGCGCCTGCGCCTCGGCCGGCTGCAGGCCCTGGCCTTGCGCGGCCTGCAGCACGGCGTGGGCCAGCGGGTGCTCGCTGTGGGCCTGCAGCGCGGTGGCCAGGGCCAGCACCTGGGCGGCGGCGGTGCCGGGCGTGCCCTCGCAGGCCAGCAGCTCGGGTCGGCCCTCGGTGAGGGTGCCGGTCTTGTCGAAGGCGACGACGCTCAGGCCGTGGGCGACTTCCAGCGCCTGCGCGTCCTTGATGAGGATGCCGTGGCGCGCGGCCACACCCGTGCCGGCCATGAGCGCCGCGGGCGTGGCCAGGCCCAGCGCGCAGGGGCAGGCAATCACCAGCACCGCCACGGCGTTGAGGATGGCGCGCTCCCAGTCCTGCGTCGTGAAGCCCCAGGCCAGCAGCGTGAGCAGCGCCAGCACCAGCACGACGGGGACGAAGACGGCGCTCACCCGGTCCACCAGGCGCTGTATGGGCGCCTTGGCGGCTTGGGCCGACTCCACGAGGCGGACGATGCGCGAGAGCGTGGACTCCGCGCCCACCGTGGTGGCGCGCACCAGCAGCAGCCCTTCGCCGTTGACCGCGCCGCCGGTGACGCGCTCGCCCGGGGCGCGGGCCACGGGCAGGCTCTCGCCGGTGATTAGGGATTCGTCGACGTGGCTGCGGCCTTCGAGCACCTCGCCGTCCACGGCGATGCGCTCGCCCGGGCGGACGACCACGCGGTCGCCGCTGCGCACCTGGGCCAGGGGCACGAGGGCCTCGCTGCCGTCGTCACGGCGCACGCGGGCGGACTCGGGGCGCAGCGCCTGCAGCGCGCGTATGGCGGCGGTGGTCTGGCGCTTGGAGCGCGCCTCCAGCCATTTGCCCAGCAGCACCAGGGCGATGACGACGGCCGAGGCCTCGAAGTACAGGTGGCCGCCGCCCGTGAGCATGAGGTACAGGCTCAGGCCGTAGGCGGCCGAGGTGCCCAGGGCGACGAGCAGGTCCATGTTGCCGGTGCCCGCGCGCAGCGCCTTCCAGCCGGCCTTGTAGAAGCGTGCGCCCAGCACGAACTGCACGGGCGTGGCCAGCAGCAGTTGCAGCCAGGCCGGCAGCATCCAGTGCCGGCCGGCGAGCAGGCCGAGCATGGGCAGCGCCAGCGGCAGCGACAAGGCCAGCGCGGCGGCCACGGGCCCGCCGGTGGCGCTCCAGGGCACGCGGCGCGCGGCGGCAGCGTCGCCTTCCTCCTGCAGCGGCAGGGCCTTGAAGCCGGCGCGCTCCACGGCGGCCTGCAGCGCGGCGACGTCGGCCTCGCGCCCGGCCATCACCACGTCGGCCACCTCGGTGGCGAGGTTGACGCCGGCGCTGATGACGCCGGGCTGGCGTTTCAAGACGCGCTCGACGCGGGCGCTGCAGGAGGCGCAGGTCATGCCTTCGATGCGCAGCCGCACGGGCTGCTCGCTCACGCGGTAGCCGGCGCGCTCGACGGCGGCGCGCAGGGCTTCCAGCGGCACGGTGGCATCGGCCTGCACGCTGGCGGCCTCGGTGGCGAGGTTGACGCTGGCGCGGCGCACGCCGGGCACGGCCGAGAGCGCCTTTTCCACCCGCGCCACGCAGGAGGCGCAGCTCATGCCCTCTATGGGCAGCAGGCGCTCGGCGGCGTTGGGAGTGGTGGCGGCGCTGCTCATGCGTGCGATTTTCCGCCGCGCGCTTTGGAGAAAGCTTGCAGGTGGCTTTCAGAAGCGGCGAGCGGCTTTGCCGCCTGATCGACGTCAAGGCCCCGGTCGCGCCGCAGGGTGGGCGCGACGGCGGCGGGGACCGCAGCCGCCCCTCACTCCAGCCGCAGCACCCGCCCGTCCCCGCTGTCGGTGAGCAGGTAGAGGCGCCCGTCCGGCCCCTGGCGCACGTCGCGCAGGCGCTCGCCCAAGCCGGCCAGCAGCCGCTGCTCGCCGGTGACGCGGTCGCCGTCCAGCGTGAGGCGCAGCAGCCGCTGCGCCTTGAGCGTGCCCATCACCAGGCTGCCCTGCCAGCCGGGGTAGCGGTCGCTGGTGACGAAGGCCATGCCGCTGGGCGCCACCGAGGGCACCCAGGTGCGCAGCGCGGGAGCGATGCCGGCACGGGCTTCGCCCTCGCCTATGGCGGCGCCGCTGCCGTACTCGCGCCCGGCGGTGATGGCGGGCCAGCCGTGGTTGCCGCCCGCCGCGGCGATGTTGAGCTCGTCCCCGCCCTGAGGCCCGTGCTCGTGCACCCACAGCGCGCCGCTGCGCGGATGCAGCGCCGCGCCCTGCACGTTGCGATGCCCCCAGCTCCAGATCTCCGGCCGCGCGCCGGACCGCTGCACCAGCGGGTTGTCGCGCGGCACGCCGCCGTCCGGCGTGATGCGCACGACCTTGCCGAGGTGGTTGCCCAGGTGCTGCGCCTCGTCGCGGCGCGAGAAGCGGTCGCCCAGGGTGACGAACAGGTTGCCGTCGCGGCCGAACACCAGCCGCGAGCCGAAGTGGGCGCGGCTGGCGACCTTGGGCTCCTGGCGAAAGATCACCTTCAGCTCGGCCAGCCGCGTGCCGTCGAGCACGGCGCGGGCGACGGCCGTGCCGTTGCCGCGGCTGCCGGGCTCGCTGAAGCTGAAGAAGACGCTGCGGTCGCTGGCGAAGTTGGGCGAGAGCACCACGTCCAGCAGGCCGCCCTGCCCGCCGTCGTCCACGTCCGGCACGCCGGAGAGCGGCGGCAGCAGCTTGCCGTCGGCCACCAGGCGCATGCGGCCCGCCTTCTCCGTGACCAGCAGCCGGCCGTCCGGCAGGAAAGCCAGGCTCCAGGGCTGATCCAGCCCGCCGGCCACGGTGGCGACGCGGGGCTCGACGGCCTCGCCGGCTTGGGCCGCGCTTTGGGCACTTAAGGCGCTTTGGGCCCGCACGGCGCAGGCGGCGGCCAGGCCCCCCAACAGCGCACCGCCCAGGGCGGCGCGGCGGGTCCATGGGGCAGAGGCAAGGGTGGAACGGGTCACGGGCGGCACTCCCGGCAGAGGTGGAGGGGTACGGGTATCGACCCGGCGCCGGGCCGGCCGTTCCCGCCGCAAGCCGTGGGACGCGCAGAGCAGGCGCCGGACAATGCCGCCCCATGCCCTCTCCGGAAACCGACTTCGACGTGCCCGCAGACGCCATCACGGCGCTGCTGCAGTCGCTGGTGCGCACGCCCAGCCGCGCCGGCGAGGACGCCATGGCGCCGGTGCTGGACGTGGCCGCGCGCTGGTTCCAAGCCCACGCCCTGCCCTGCGAGCGCCTCATGGGCGACGACGGCCAGCCGCTGGGCCTGTACGCGGAGGTGCAGGGCCGCTCAGCGGGCTCCTGGATGGTCCTCAACGCCACGCTGGACACGGCGGGCTTCGGCGACCCCGGCACCTGGGAGCGCGATCCGGTGAGCGGTGACATCGAGGGCGGCCGCCTGCACGGCCGCGGCGGCGCGGACTCCAAGGCCGGCGCCGCGCTGTTCGCGCACCTGCTGGCGCATTGCCACGCGCGGCGCGACCGCTGGGCCGGGCGCCTGGGCCTGCTGCTGGACGTGGACGAGCACACGGGCGGCTTCGGCGGCGCGCGGCGCTTCTTCGGCGGCCCGCCGGCGCGGCGGCCGGACGGCGTGCTCATCGGCTACCCGGGCTGCGAGCGGCTGATGCTGGGGGCGCGCGGTTTCGTTCGCGCTCGCCTGGCGGTGGCGGGCGAGGCGGCGCATGCGGGCAGCGGATCGCGCCGCGGCGCCAACGCCGTGCTGCGCGCCGCCGCGCTGGCACAGGCGCTGGCGGCGCTGGACCGCGATCTGGCCTCACGGGCCGACGCGCCGGACGCGCCGGACGCCTTCCCTTTGCCGCCCTGCCTGACCGTGACCGCGCTGCACGGCGGCGCGGGTTTCACGCAAGTGCCTGACCGCTGCGAGCTGCTGCTGGACCTGCGGCTGACGCCGGCCGTGGACGCGGCGGCGATGCGGGAGGCGGTGGAGGCCGTGCTCCGTGCCCAGGACGCCACCTGGCCCGGCCTGCCGGCCACGGCGGTGCACTGGCAATCGGGCTGGCCGGCGTACCGGCTGGCGGACGCGCACCCGCTGGTGGCCGCGCTGCGCGCGGGTGCGGCGGACGCGTTGGGCCGGACGCTGCCGGGCGCGGTGGCGGGGCCGTCCAACATCGGCAACTACCTCGCCGGGTTGGGCGTGCCGGCGTTGTGCGGCTTTGGCGTGGCCGGCGGCGGCGTGCATGCGGCCAACGAGTGGGTGGCGCTGGAAAGCATCGCGCCGGTGTTCCGGGCCTACGCGGGAGCGCTTGGGCGGCTGCTGGGGGTTTAGGCGCAGTGCGCAGGGCCGATTGATCCATCGCAAGCGCGCGGGGTCGGGGGCTTCCTACAGTGCCTCACGCCTCACCCACGGGCCGGTGCGGACGTCGTGGATGCCGGAAGCACCGCCGATGACCCCGCGCCGCAAGGCGCGCCGGCCCACCCTTCCCCTTTTGCTTTTTGTCCAAGGAGCGCCTTGTGATGAGCCCTGTTGCGTCCGTTTTGCTGCACGTCGATTCCCAGCCGCGTTGCGCGATGCGCCTGGCGCTGGCCTCGCGGCTGGCGCAGCGGCTGGAGGCCCAGGTGACGGCGCTGTACACGGCCGCGCCCGTGCTGCCGCGGGGGCTGGGGCTGCTGTCGGAGAACCAGGGCCTGGCGCTGGCGCCCGCGCTGGACGCCGAGCGGCGCGTGCAGGCCCGCGCCCTGTTCGACGCCTGCGCCGCGGACGCGTCGCACCTGCGCTGGACGGAGGCCGACACCGCGCAGCCGCTGGTGGCCGGCTTCGTGCGCCAGGCGCTGCTGCACGACCTGATGGTGCTGGGCCAGAGCGACCGCGACGACGCCGCCGCGGGCGTGCCGCTGGACTTCGTGGAGTCGGTGGCCGTGGACAGCGGCCGCCCGGTGCTGGCCGTGCCCTACGCGGGCAATTTCACCGACGTGGGCCGCAACGTGCTGCTGGCGTGGAAGCCCACGCGCGAATCGGCCCGCGCGCTGGCCGCGCTGCTGCCGCTGCTGCGTGACGGGGCGCGGGTGCACGTGGCGAGCTGGGGAAGCGATCCACGCGAGATCGAGCCGCTGCTGCGCCGCCACGGCGTGGAGGCCCAGTTCCACGACGAGGGCCGCGCACCGGGCGAGTTGGGCGACGCCCTGCTGTCGCTGGCGGCCGACCTGTCCGTGGACTTGCTGGCCATGGGCTGCTACGGCCACAGCCGTGCCCGCGAGCTGATGCTGGGCGGGGCCAGCCGCACCGTGCTGCAGGCGATGACGGTGCCGGTGTTGCTGGCGCATTGAGGCATTGGCGGCCGGGATGGGTTGAGGCGGCTTGAGGCTTGAAGGGCTTGACGTGGATTGGAAATGGCGCCGCCGGTGGTATGTCCGCTGCTTTGCCGTTTTTGCCACATTTTTGAGCACGGAAAGGGTGGCCACGGAGAATCAATCAGTTAGCGACGCTGTTTCCAGGCCATTCACAGAGTTATCCACAGTACTTGGGGGAAACCCCAGGCCATTTCATCAGCCCGTCATGTGGATTTGCCGCGAATTACTGCCGGCTCGCGGACGGATACCCTGGGGAAATAACCCCTGGTGAATACCTTGCGCCACTGCCCGCCGTGTCAAGAGGCTCGCTGGCCGGCGCGTTTTCCTGTTGTGCGACAAGGACTTGCACCATCGGCCAGTTTCCATGCCTGAATTGAAAAATAGACGGGCAAACGAAAACAGCCTGCAGTGTTGCCACTGCAGGCTGAATATCGCTTGGAATTTTGGTGGGCCCTGAGTGACTCGAACACTCGACCAACGGATTAAGAGTCCGCTGCTCTACCAACTGAGCTAAGAGCCCGATATCGAAGAAGACAAATTATAGCATCATTTTTGCGTCAAGGAATATTTGGTGGGCCCTGAGTGACTCGAACACTCGACCAACGGATTAAGAGTCCGCTGCTCTACCAACTGAGCTAAGAGCCCCCGAATAAACCTTGCGCAAATGACACTGGTGGGTTGTGCAGGATTCGAACCTGCGACCAACGGATTAAAAGTCCGCTGCTCTACCGGCTGAGCTAACAACCCCTGCGTTGTCATCCGCGAAGCCTTGCATTCTAGCAGAGGATTTTTGGCTTTGCAAACCCCTTGCGAATGTTTTTTTGAAGTTTCGCGTTCGGCGCCCAGAGCGGGCGCCCTCGCCGCCTTCAGCGCCGCGCCAGCACCAGACGGATGAGCTCCGCCGCGGCCACCATGCCGAAGGTGGCGGTGACGGTGACGCTGGAGCCGTAGCCGTGGCAGTTGAGGCTGCCGTCCACCGAGCAGGCCGCGTCCTGCGGCGGCAGCACGCTCTCGCGCGAGAACACGCAGCGCACGCCGATGGCCCCGCTGCGCGGCGCACCCAGCTTGCGCAGGCGCTGGCGCAGCCCGGCCAGCAGCGGGTCGTGCGTGGTGTGGGCGAGGTCATCGACCTCCACGCGCTGCGGCTGCAGCTTGCCGCCGGCCGCGCCCACGGCCACCAGTGGCACGCGTTCGCGCAGCGCCCAATCGGCCAGGGCCAGCTTGGCCTTGGACTGGTCGCAGGCGTCTATGAGCCCGTCCACCGGCGCGGGCAGCAGCGCGGGCCAGTTGCCGGGCTCCACGAACTCCTCCACGCCGTGGACTTCGCAGCGCGGGTGGATGTCGGCGATGCGCTGCCGAAGCGCCTGCACCTTGGCCATGCCCAGGGTGGAGCCCAGGGCCTGGATCTGGCGGTTGATGTTGGATTCGGCGACGTGGTCCAGGTCTATGAGCGTGAGCGAGGCCACGCCGCAGCGCGCCAGCGCCTCGGCGGCCCAGGAGCCCACGCCGCCCACGCCCACCACCGCCAGCCGCGCGCCGCGCAGCCGCGCGTAGGCCGCCTCGCCGTGCAGCCGGCGCAAGCCGCCGAAGCGGCGCTCGTCGTCCGCCTCGTCCAGGCCGGCCGCTTCCGGCAGCGCCAGCAGCGGCTCGCCGCCCTGGGCAGCGGTGGCGATGCTCACTTGAGCACCGCCAGGCGCTCCTTGCCGGCCACGGCGGCTTCGGACTGCGGGTAGTTCTTCACCAGGTCGCCGAGCGTGGCGCGGGCCGCCTTGGTGTCCTTGGCTTCGATTTGCGCGTTGGCCGCGGCCAGCAGCGCCTCCGGCGCGCGCGGGTGCTGCGGCGCGGCGGCGACGAAGGCGCGGAAGGTGGCGATCGCCTCCTTGTAGTCGCGCTTGCCATACAGGGCGTTGCCCAGCCAGAAGCGCGCGGCGTCGGTGTAGCCGCTTTGCGGCCAGCGTTTCATGAAGGCGGCAAAGCCGGCGGCGGCGCCGTTGAAGTCGGCGTTGCGCAGCAGCGCCACGGCCTCGTCGTACTGGCGCTTCTCGTCCACCTCGGCCGTGAACTCCTTGCCGTCCACGGTGACCTTCTGCGGCTCGAGCTTGCGCATGCGCTCGTCCACGCCTTGGGCGATGTCCTTTTGCCGGCGCTGCAGCTCGGCCACGTCGCGGGCGAGCTGCTCGTTGGTGCCGCGCAGCGTCGCCATCTCGGCGCGCTGCGTCTCCATCTGGTTGTTGAGGTCCACCAGGCTGCGGCGCAGGTTGGTGAGCTCCTCCTGCATTTGCGCGTCCAGGGCCTTCTGGGCCTTGGACGCGTCCTCGACCTGCTTGCGCAGCTCCAGGATGGCGCGCCGCGCTTCGTTGTCCGGGAACATCTCGGCGCGTGCCGCGGGCAGCGCCAGCGCAAGCGCGGCCGCCAGGGCCAGGAAACGCGGTGCCTTGCTCATGGTCAGCGGTCCTTGATCTCGGCGCGGCGGTTCTTGGCGAAGGCCGCCTCGTCGCTGCCCTGCACGGCCGGGCGCTCCTCGCCGAAGCTCACGGGCTCGACCTGGTTGGCGCTCACGCCCAGCAGCGTCATGGCGCGGGTCACGGCCTCGGCGCGCTTCTGGCCCAGGGCCAGGTTGTATTCGCGGCCGCCGCGCTCGTCGGTGTGGCCTTCGACGCTCACGCGCTTGGACTTGTCGGCGTTCAGGCGCTTGGCTTGCGTCTCGACCACGGAGCGGTACTCGTCCTTGACCACGAAGCTGTCGAAGTCGAAGTACACGACGCGCGGCGCGTTGGCCAGCGCGGCGTTGGGGTCCACGTTCACGGTCGTGACCTGCGACTGCGCTGCGCCGTTGCCCGCACCGGCGGCGCCGGCATTGGCGTCGGCCGCCGTGGGCGTGCGCGTTTCCACGGGCGTGTCGTTGAGCTTGACGCCGGAAGCGCAACCGGCCAGCAGGGCCGCCACGGCCAGGGCGCTCAGGCCGCCACGAAATGCTTTCATCTCTACCTCTCCTTGAAGATCCAAAAATTTTGTCCCATCCACCTTGCCGCTTCGTGAAGGAGAGCGGCTGAGGTCACGCGGCCGGCCGGGAAGTTCCGGCACGCGCTCCGGCCCGGGGGCCGGTTGTTCAGGGCCGCTCAGCGGCCGAAGGGCCCCCAGGCCGGCTCGCGCACGTCCAGACCCGAGGACAGCAGCCGCGTCTTGATGCGGCCGTCCAGCGTGGTGGTCATGAGCAGGTCGCGCCCGCCGCCGCGGGTGGCGTAGATGATCAGCCGGCCGTTGGGGGCGAAGCTGGGGCTCTCGTCGTCCGTGGAGTCGGTGAGCGCGCGACTGTCGCCGCTGCCCAGGTCCATGAGCATGAGCTTGAAGCCCCCGCCCTGGCGCGTGACGTAGGCCATGGAGCGGCCGTCGGGGCTGATGGCGGGGCTGATGTTGTAGCTGCCGTTGAAGGTCACGCGCTCCGGCGAGCCGCCGCCGGCACCCATGCGGTAGATCTGCGGGCCGCCGCCGCGGTCGCTCACGAAATAGATCCTGCTGCCGTCGGGGGTGAAGACGGGCTCGGTGTCGATGGCCGAGCTGGTGGTGAGGCGCCGCGGCTCGCCGCCGTTGCGGCTGATGAGGTGCAGTTGCGAGCCGCCCTCGCGCGAGAGCGTCACCGCGAGCTGGCTGCCGTCGGGCGACCAGGCCGGGGCGCTGTTGGTGCCGCGGAAGTCGGCCACCTTGCGCCGCGCGCCGCTGGAGATGTCCTGCACCCAGACCACGGCCTTGCGCGTCTCGAAGCTCACGTAGGCCAGCTCGCGCCCGTTGGGCGACCAGGCCGGCGAGATGATGGGCTCCGGGCTGGCCAGCGCCACCTGTCCGCCCTCGCCGTCGGCGTCGGTCACGCGCAGCGTGTAGCGGCCCGCGGCGCGGGTGACGTAGGCGATGCGGGTAGAGAACACGCCCTTCTCGCCCGTGAGCCGCTCGTAGACGGCGTCGGCCACGCGGTGCGCGGCCAGGCGCAGGTCCAGGGCCTGCACGGCGAAGGCCTGGCCGCCCAGGTCCTCGCCCTTGACCACGTCCCACAGCTTGTGGCGCACGTCGAAGCGGCCGTCGGCCAGGCGGCTGACGGAGCCCGCCACCAGCGCGTCGACGTTGCGGCCCTTCCACTCGTTCATGACGGGCGTCGAGCCCTCGTCCAGCGCGCCGGGCGCTTCGGAAGCGCGGAACAGCCCGCTGCGCTCCAGGTCGGCGCGCACGATCTCGCTGATGGGCTGGCCGCCCAGCTTCTCGTCGCGGAAGCGGCCGATGGCGAGGGGAATCTGCGTGGCGCCGACGCCGCTGATCTCGACACGGAACTGCGCCAGCGCCGGTGCGCAGGCCGTCGCGCCCAACGCGGACAACACGGCACGCCGGCGCCAGCTCGGGGCGCGCAAAGCAACAGGTGTGGACATGAAGAAGGCAGGCAGCCAAAAGCGCAGGATTCTAGGCAAGCGCCGGACCGGGGCCGGCCGCGCCAAGGTCATCGGACGCAAAAGCGCAATTCGGAGTCGCCATGAGATCGACGCCGAACGGTGGCGCCGGATGACGACGCAACGCCGCGCCGCGGCCCTGCGGGCGGCGGGCGTCGCGGGCCGCTCAGCCCGCCCTCACCGCGGCCCGCTCCATGCGCCCGCCATGGGCCGCCTGGGCGCCGAACAGGCCGCCGGGCAACTGGAACGCGGCCACGGCCTCGACGAGCTGCTCGGCCTGGCGCTGCAGGCTGCCGGCCGCCGCGGCGGATTCCTCCACCAGCGCGGCGTTCTGCTGCGTGGTGCGGTCCAGCTGCGTCACGGCCTCGTTGATCTGGCCGATGCCGTCGGCCTGCTGGTTGGTGGCGCTGTTGATGTCGGCGATGAGCTGGCGCACGCGCTCCACCTGGCCCACGATCTCGCCCATGGCCTGGCCGGCCTGGTCGGCCAGCGCGCTGCCGGCCTGGGCCTTGGTCAGGCTCTCCTCGATCAGGCCCTTGATCTCCCGGGCCGCGCTGGCCGAGCGCTGCGCCAGCGTGCGCACCTCGCCGGCCACCACCGCGAAGCCGCGCCCGGCGTCGCCCGCGCGCGCGGCCTCCACCGCGGCATTGAGCGCCAGGATGTTGGTCTGGAAGGCGATGCCGTCGATCAGCCCGGTGATCTGGGCGATCTTGTGCGAGGCGTCGTTGATCTCGCGCATCGTGCCCACCACCTGGCCCACCACCTCGCCGCCCTTGGAGGCGGCGCGGCTGGCATCGCCGGCGAGCTGCGTGGCCTGCTGCGCCGTGTCGGCGCTGGTGTGCACCGTGGCCGACATCTGCTCCATGGAGGCGGCCGTCTGCTGCAGGCTGCTGGCCTGTGCCTCGGTGCGCTGCGACAGGTCGGCGTTGCCGCCGGCGATCTGGCGCGAGCCGGTGGCGATGAGGTCCGTGCAGCTGCGCACCGAGGACACCACGCGCGCCAGGCTGCCGTTCATGGTGCCCAGCGCCCGCAGCAGCCGGCCGACCTCGTCGCGCCCGCCGCCCTCGATGCGGTTGTCGAGCTTGCCCGCGGCCACGGCCTCGGCCAGGGCCAGCGCGTGGGCGATCGACCCGCTGATGCCGTGCGTGACGGCCCACATGATCCACAGCCCAAACAGCAGCAGCCCGGCGGTGGCGCCCAGCAGCACCGCCAGCGCCTGGCGCGCGCTGCCGACGCTGTGCTGCAGCTGCGCTTCGAGCTGCTTGAGCGAGGCGTCGATGAGCGTGAACTGCTGGTCGATCACGCGCGTGATGCCGGCGCTGAACTCCGCCGCGGGCTGGGTCAGCGCCTCGGCGCGCACGATGCGCTCGTCCACCAGCTTGACGCCCTCCTCGGCGGCGGCGCGCGCCGCCGCCAGCGGTGCGGCGATGGCCTGGCCCAGCGCGGCGTCGCGCTGCCCGGCCAGCGCCAGCGCCTTGGCGGCGTCCTCGGCGTGGTGGCGCGCCAAGACCATCAGCATGTCCACGCGCGCCTTCTGCTCCGGCGTGGCCTCGCCCTTGACCAGCAGCCGCACGCCCTGGGCACGCGCCTGGCCCAGCGCCTCCGTCAGGCGCGGCAGGTGCGTGAGCACGCCGAGCTGCAGGAAGTAGCCCGGCGCATCCGGGTGCAGCACGATGCCGCTGGCATTGGCCACGTCTTCCAGCAGCGCCAGCTCCCGCCCAATCAGCGCGGTGTGGCGGGCGAAGCTCTGCGGGCCCTCCACGCGCTGGCCGCTCACGTCGGCCGCCAGCGCCTGCCAGTCGCGCTCGATCTCGCCCACCGCGCCGGCGAGCCCGTCGTTGCCCAGCGTCGCCACCGAGGCCCTGGCCTGGCCCAGCGCGCGCTCCACCAGCGCCTGCTTCTCCTGCCGCGCCGCGGCCACCGAGGCGTCGCCACCGAGCACGGCCGCCGACTGGCCGCGGTGCTGCTGCGTGAGCTGGATCAGGCCCAGCAGGTCGCGCGCGGGCGCCATGCCCGCGAGCTCCGACTTCGCCAGGCCCAGCTGTTCCAGGAAGGTGTTGACCGCCAGCACGCACGGCAGCAGCGCCATCAGCGCCGCCACGGCGCCGATGAGCATGAACTTGTGGGCCAACTTCAGGTTGGCGAGGAACTGACGCATAAGCGCTCTCCGCGGGAGGTTTTTCGAGTTCGGTACGGGTTTGGCCCAGTATCCGGGCTGGCCATTTCGTCCAGCGCCCCGGTGGATGGGCAGTTGATCGGCGGTTGATGCGGGTCAAGACCGGAGCGTGACC
Source organism: Azohydromonas lata (assembly GCF_034427735.1). Taxonomy (NCBI): domain Bacteria; kingdom Pseudomonadati; phylum Pseudomonadota; class Betaproteobacteria; order Burkholderiales; family Sphaerotilaceae; genus Azohydromonas; species Azohydromonas lata. Next base: position 79,324 of record NZ_JAXOJX010000015.1, on the reverse strand, counting down.
AAATTCCCGCGCCGGGCGTCGGACGGGCAGCCGCGGCGCCTCCGCTACACTGACGGTCCGCGCGACTGGCGATAAGGGGCTGCACCGCAAGCCCCGAGGTGGAGGACCACCGTGGAGCGCGGGCGGTTGAAGGGCACTTGATCCGGTGTCCGCAGCCGTTTCAAGCCGTTCGCCTGGGCAGCCCTTTTGTCCGTGCCGCCGCGTGCCGGACACCGGGACCTCCACACGCATTGCTGAGGACTGCCATGTTCGACCGCACCCAATCCACTCTTGCCAACGTCGACCCCGAGCTGTTCGCCGCCGTCCAGGACGAGAACCGCCGCCAGGAAGAGCACATCGAGCTCATCGCCAGCGAGAACTACACCTCGCCGGCCGTGATGCAGGCCCAGGGCTCGCAGCTCACCAACAAGTACGCCGAGGGCTATCCCGGCAAGCGCTACTACGGCGGCTGCGAGCATGTGGACGTGGTGGAGCAGCTGGCCATCGACCGCTTGAAGCAGCTCTTCGGCGCCGAGTACGCCAACGTGCAGCCCAACTCCGGCTCGCAGGCCAACCAGGGCGTGTTCTTCGGCCTGCTCAACCCCGGCGACACCATCATGGGCATGAGCCTGGCCGAGGGTGGCCACCTCACGCACGGCATGCAGCTCAACATGAGCGGCAAGTGGTTCAAGGTGGTGAGCTACGGCCTCAACGCCCAGGAAGACATCGACTACGACGCGATGGAGCGCCTGGCCCACGAGCACAAGCCCAAGCTGATCATCGCCGGCGCCTCGGCGTTTGCGCTGCGCATCGACTTCGAGCGCTTTGCCAAGGTCGCCAAGGCCGTGGGCGCCTACTTCATGGTGGACATGGCCCACTACGCCGGCCTGATCGCCGCGGGCGTCTACCCCAACCCCGTGCCGCATGCCGACGTGGTGACCTCCACCACGCACAAGAGCCTGCGCGGCCCGCGCGGCGGCATCATCCTCTGCAACGACGAGGCCATCGCCAAGAAGATCAACAGCGCGATCTTCCCCGGCATCCAGGGCGGCCCGCTGATGCACGTGATCGCCGGCAAGGCCGTGGCCTTCAAGGAGGCGCTGTCGCCGGAGTTCAAGGCCTACCAGCAGCAGGTGGTCAAGAACGCCGCGGCGCTGGCCGAAACGCTGGCCGCGCGCGGCCTGCGCATCGTCAGCGGCCGCACCGAGAGCCACGTGATGCTGGTGGACCTGCGCCCCAAGAACCTCACGGGCAAGGAAGCCGAGGCCATCCTGGGCGCCGCGCACATCACGTGCAACAAGAACGGCATCCCCAACGATCCGCAAAAGCCCATGGTCACCAGCGGCATCCGCCTGGGCTCGCCGGCCATGACCACGCGCGGCTTCAAGGAAGAGGAAGCCCGCCTGACGGCCAACCTCATCGCCGACGTGCTGGACAACCCGCACGACGCCGCCACCATCGAGCGCGTGCGCGAGCAGGTGAAGGCGCTGACCGCGCGCTTCCCCGTCTACGGCGGCTGATCGTTTGTCATTGAGTTGAGGCGGCGGCCGGCGGTGCAGTGCACCGGCCGGCCGTTTGCTTCGTTGCACACACACTTTCAAGGCCCACAGGCTCCCATCCCCCATGCGATGCGTCTTTTGCAGCCACGGCGAGACGCAGGTCGTCGAGACCCGCGAAACCGACGACGCCGTGCGCCGGCGCCGGCGCTGCCTGGGCTGCGAGCGCCGCTTCACCACCTACGAGCGCGCCGAGATCACGCTGCCCGCCGTGGTGAAAAAGGACGGCTCGCGCGTGGAATTCGACCGCGCCAAGCTGCGCGCCTCCATGCAGCTCGCCCTGCGCAAGCGCCCGGTGGGCATCGAGCAGGTCGAAGGCGCGCTGGAGCGCATCCAGGAGCACCTCCTGCAGGACGGGCAGCGCGAGGTGTCCACCTCCCGCCTGGGCGAGCTGGTGATGCGCGAATTGCAGAAACTCGACAAGGTGGCCTACGTCCGGTTTGCTTCGGTATACAGAAGCTTCAAGGACGTGGACGAGTTTCGACAGATTATTAAAGATATTTAAGGCAGCCCCCTGCGGCGGATTTGCCGCATTCGCCGATCTATATTCATTCCGCAATCCATTCGAACAAACCCTTTCCCGCTTGATTTTCCTGCCGCCACCGGTTCATTCCTCCCATGTGAATTCACCATGCCGCCGAATAAATTGCGGCCATGGGAATACCAGCCTCGAATAAACCCGCAGTTTCCAAGCCGCGCGGCCTGAGCCTGGTCGAGATACTCGTCACGCTGGCGGTGCTGGCCATTGCCGTGGGCGCGGCGCTGCCCTCCTTTTCCGCCATGGCCGAGAACCGCCACCTGCAGGGCACGGCGGCGCAGTTCGAGGCCGACGTGGCCTATGCGCGCAACGCGGCCGAGCTGCGTTCGCAGACCGTGCGCCTGAGCTTTCTGGCCGACGCCGTCGACGCCCGCTGCTGGCTGGTGCACGTCGGCGAGCCGCAGGGCTGCCGCTGCGACGCCGCCACCGGCGCGGCCGCCTGCGACGCGCCCACGCAACTGCTGCGCGCCTACGTGCTCGGCGCCGACACGCCGCTGCGCCTGTCGAGCAACGCGCCGTCGCTGCGATTTAGCGCGCCGCGCCACACCGTCACGCCCTCGGCCTCGCTGACGCTCACGGCACGCAGCGGGCGCGGCGTGAAGGAAATCGTGAGCGTGGTCGGCCGCGTGCGCGGCTGCTCCCCCGACGGCGCCGTGCCGGGTTTCACGGCCTGCTGATCGCCGCCATGCACCGCCAGCCCCACACCGCCGGCATGACGCTGCTGGAGGTGCTGGTGGGCCTGGCCATCGGCCTCTTCGTCGCGGCGGCGGCCACGGCGCTGCTGCAGCAGTTCCTCTTCGACAACCGCCAGTTGCTGCTGCGCATGCGGCTGGAGCAGCAGATGCAGGCGGTGGCCGACGCGGCCGTGCACGAGCTGCGCCGCGCCGGGCATTGGGAGAAGGCGCAGTTGGGCGTCGCCGACAACTTCGACTTCGCCCGCGCCAACCCCTATGCCGCGCTGGACGACGCCGAAGCGGAGCGCCCAAGCGACGGCATCCGCTTTTCCTGGTCCGGCGGCGGGGCGGAGGCCGACCCCAACGGCGTGAGCCAGGCCGAGGCCACGGGGCTGCGCCTGGTGGAGGGCCAGGTGAAGCAACTCAAGGGCGGCAACTGGCAGCCGTTGACCGATGCGGCCTTCATGACCGTCACCGCCTTCGAGGTGACGCTTCACCAGCGCGCGCTGGACCTGGAGCGCCACTGCGAGCGCCCCCGCCCCCAAGGCAGCTGCGCCACGGGCGCCGGCCGCATCTGCCCGCCGCGGCTGCTGAAACGCGACCTGGACGTGCGGCTGGAAGGCTTCGCCACGCGCGAGCCCACCCTCACCCACGCGCTCAACACCCAGGTGCAGTTGCGCAACGACGTGGTGGAGGGCGAATGCCCGCGCTGAAACGCCACCGGCGGCCGCCGGCGGCGGGGCGGTCCGCACGCCCGCGCGGCGCCGTTGCCCTGGTCACCGTGCTGCTGCTGTGCGCGCTGGCGCTGCTGGCCAGCCTGCACGCCCACCGCGCGCTGCTGGCCGAGCTGCGCGGCGCGCGCGTGCAGCAGCGCAGCGCGCAGGCGCACGAGGCGGCGGAATCCGGCCTGCAATGGGCGCTGGCGCAACTCAACGCCGGGCGGCTGGACGGCGCCTGCGCGCCCAGCAGCGACGCCGGCGCGCAGCGGCTGCGCGAGCGGCTCATCTTTTCCCTGGCCGGCCTGCGGCTGTCGCCCGCTTCGGAGGCCGACGGCCAACCCAGCCGGGCCGGCTGCACGCTGGATGCCGACGGCGCCTGGGCCTGCGCCTGCGGCGGCAGCGGCGCGCCGGCATCGGCGCTTGAAACGCCCTCCTTCAGCGTGCAGGTGGCCGCGGGCCCGCGCGCGGACCTGATGGCGCTGCGCTCGCGCGGCTGCCTGGGCTGCGGCGAGGGCGAGCTGGACGCGCAGGCGCCCGCCGAGTGGCTGCTGGCCCTGGTGCCGGCGATCACCGGCTTGCCGGCAGCGCCGCTGACCGTGCGCGGCACGGTGCGGCTGCCGGGTTTCAACTTGCGCCTGTCCACCCGTGAGCGCGATGCCCAGGGCCTGCTGCTGCATGCGGGAGGCGTGGTGGACGCTTCTTCCCTGCAGCCGGGCGAGGACCGTGCCCAGACCCTGCGCCTGGTGGCCGAGCGCGACCCCGAGCTGGCACGGCTGTCCGCGGGCCGGCTGCTGCACCGCCACCTGGGCCTGGACCCGCTGGACCTGGCGCGCGCGCCCGGCATGCAAATAGTGCGCTGCGACGGCGATTGCGCCGACGCCCTGCGCACCGCCGTCGACCGCGGCGCACAGGCGCTGTGGGTCGACGGCGACTTGTCGCTGCCCGCCGGCCTGACGCTGGGCAGCGTGGACGCGCCCGTGCTGCTGGCCGTGCAGGGCGCGGCGCGGCTGGGCCCGGGCGTGCGGCTGCACGGGCTGCTCGCGGCCGCGTCGCTGCAGTGGCATGCGCGGCCAGGCGGCGACTTCATCCGCGGCGCGGTGCTGGTGGATGGCGACTGCTGCGAGGGCAGCGGCGCGCCCGCCCTGGAGCGCGACGCCGCGCTGCTGCGCCGCCTGGCGCGCCAGGCCGGGCGCTTCGTCGCGGTGCCCGGCAGTTGGAAGGATTTCGAATGAAGCGACGCCAACGGTGCGGACGGTTCAAGCGCCAGCGCGGCATGACGCTCATGGAGGCGCTGGTGGCGGCCGTGGTGATGGGCATAGGCCTGCTGGCGCTGCTGCAGGCGCACCTGGCGCTGCACGGGCAGGCGGAGTCCGGCCGGCTGCGCCGCCAGGCCCTGGCGCTGGCGCAGCGCGAGCTGGAGACGCTGCGCGCCGCGCCCATGGCGCCCACGCAGGACGCCAGCCTCGACGCCGACCCGTTCACGTTGCAGCGCCGCGTGCGCGACGCCGGCACGGGCCTGCAAGCGGTCACGGTGCGCGTGGCCTGGACGGGCCGTGACGGCGTGGAGGACGCCGTGGCCCTGAACGCCCTGCTCGCGCCGCCAGACCCCGGCTTCAGCGGCACGTTGGCGCTGGCCGTGCCCGCCGTCACGCTGTTGCTGCCTTCGCCGTCCGCGGCCGCGCCTTCCAGCGCGCCTTGACTTCGGCTAACCCCGCGATCGTCCGGTTGGGCCGCGGCGCTGGGCACAATCCCGGGCATGAATTCCCCCACGGACTTTTCCGCCTTTGATGAGTTGGCCATGGCGCAGGCGCTGCGCCTGGCGCACGAGGCCATAGGCCTGTCCGAACCCAATCCCCGCGTGGGCTGCGTCATTGCCGGCGACGGCTGGCAAGTGCAAGGCTTCACGCAGGCTGCGGGCCAGGCCCATGCCGAAGTGATGGCGCTGCGCGCCGCGCAGGATGCCGGCCACGACGTGCGTGGCGCCACGGCCTACGTGACGCTGGAGCCCTGCGCCCACCACGGCCGCACGCCGCCGTGCTGCGACGCGCTGGTGGCCGCGGGCCTCTCGCGCGTGGTGGTGGCCGTGGGCGACCCGAACCCGCTGGTGGCCGGGCAAGGCATCGCGCGGCTGCGCGCCGCAGGCATACGCGTGGACGAGGGCCTGATGGCCGCGGCGGCGCGCGAGCTCAACATCGGCTTCTTCTCGCGCCAGATCCGAAAGCGCCCCTGGGTGCGCATGAAGATCGCCGCCTCGCTGGACGGGCGCACGGCGCTGGAGAACGGCGTGAGCCAGTGGATCACCGCCGAAGCCGCCCGCGCCGACGGCCACGCCTGGCGCAAGCGCGCCGGGGCCGTGCTCACCGGCATGGGCACGCTGCTGGAAGACGATCCGCGCCTGGACGTGCGCCTGGTGCCCACGGCCAAGCAGCCGCTGCGCGTGGTGGTCGATTCCCGGCTGGAGACGCCGCTGGGCGCCAAGCTGCTGCAGCCGCCGGGCGAGGTGCTGGTCTACGGCGCCGTGCCCAACGCCGAGCGCGAGGCCGCGCTGCGCGGCGCGGGGGCGGACGTCGCCTTCTGCCCCGAGAGCGGGCGCGGCAAGGTGGATTTACCAGCCATGCTCGCGGACCTGGCCGCGCGCGGCGTGAACGAGCTGCACGTCGAGGCCGGCCACAAGCTCAATGCCTCGCTGCTCAAGACCGGGCTGGTCGATGAGCTGCTGGTCTACCTGGCGCCCAAGCTGATCGGCCTGGGCCGCGAGATGGCGGCCTTTGGGCCGCTGACGACGCTGGCCGACGCACTGGAGTACGAGTTCCGCGAGTTCGAGGCCGTGGGCCGCGACCTGCGCATCCTGGCGCGCCCGCCCGGCCGCGGCGCGTTCTGACCTGCTTTCCTTCTGAACCTTTTTTCTACCCGTTCCCCGACCCTTTCCCCCAAGAGAGACACACCATGTTCACCGGCATCATCAGCGGCGTGGGCCGCATCAGCGACGTGCAGCCCCTGGGCCCGGACGGCACGCACGGCAAGCGGCTGCGCATCGAGCCGCCCGCGGGCTACCTGGACGACGTGGAGCCGGGCGACTCCATCGCCCTCAACGGCGCCTGCATGACCGTCACCGCCTTCGACAAGGCCGCGCCCTGGTTCACCATCGACATCTCCGCCGAGAGCCTGCGCCTGACGGCCGGCCTGGGCCAGACCGGCCGCGTCAACCTGGAAAAGGCGCTGCGCGCCAACGACCGGTTGGGCGGCCACCTGGTCAGCGGCCACGTGGACGGCCTGGGCGAGGTCACGCACTTCGCGCCCGTGGGCGAGTCGTGGGAGCTGCGCATCCGCTCGCCCAAGGAGATGGGCCGCTTCCTGGCCTACAAGGGCTCCATCACCGTCAACGGCGTGAGCCTGACGGTCAACCGCGTCACGGACAGCGACGCGGGCTGCGAGTTCAGCATCAACCTCATCCCGCACACCATCCAGGAAACGACGCTGGGCGACTTGAAGCCCGGCAGCGGCGTGAACCTGGAGATCGATCTGATTGCGCGGTATGTGGAGAGGATGTTGAGCGCGGGGAAGTAAAGGGCTGGGAGGCTCTGCTCAAGGCGGCCTGATCCGGCAATAAGCGCCGCGGGCGTTGGCTGCTTGCAAGGGTTTGACAAGGCCCGACCCCGGGGCCCCGCCTACAATCGCGGGATGCCCATTTCACCCGTTCCCGAGCTGGTCGCCGAGCTGGCGGCCGGCCGCATGGTCATCCTCGTGGACGAGGAAGACCGCGAAAACGAAGGCGACCTCGTCCTGGCCGCCGATCACGTCACGCCGGAAGCCATCAACTTCATGGCCAAGCACGCGCGCGGCCTGATCTGCCTGACGCTCACGCGCGAGCGCTGCGAGGCGCTGCAACTGCCGCCCATGGCCACGCGCAACGGCACGCCGCACGGCACCGCCTTCACCGTTTCGATCGAAGCGGCCACGGGCGTGACCACCGGCATCTCCGCTGCCGACCGCTCGCGCACCGTGCAGGCGGCCGTGGCGCGCGACGCCGTGCCTGCCGACCTTGTGCAGCCCGGCCACATCTTCCCGCTGCAGGCCCAGGAAGGCGGCGTGCTCATGCGCGCGGGCCACACCGAGGCCGGCTGCGACCTCGCCGCCATGGCCGGGCTCACGCCCGCGGCCGTGATTTGCGAGGTCATGAACGACGACGGCACCATGGCCCGGTTGCCCGACCTCGAAATTTTCGCCAGGGAACACGGCCTGAAGATCGGCACCATCGCCGACCTGATCCAGTTCCGCAGCCACAACGAGACGCTCATCGAGCGCCTGGGCAAGCGCGAGCTGCAGACGCCCCAAGGCGCGTTCGACTGCCACGCCTACCGCGACCGCTCCGGCGCCCTGCACCTGGCCTTGACCAAGGGCCAGTGGAAGCCCGGCGACGAGGTGCTGGCGCGCGTGCACGAGCCGCTGTCGGTGCTGGACCTGCTGGACACGGGCGCCAGCCGCCACTCCTGGCCGCTGCCCGCGGCGCTGGCGCGGCTGCAGGCCGCCCCCGCCGGCGTGGCCGTGCTGCTCAACTGCGGCGAGGACGCCGCCGCCCTGCTGCCCGGCGTGCTGCCGCCCGCGGGCACCACCATCGCCCCGCGCACCGGCCAGATCGACCTGCGCACCTACGGCGTGGGCGCGCAAATCCTGCGCAGCCTGGGCGTGACGCGCATGAAGCTGCTGGGCAACCCGCGCCGCATGCCCAGCATGACCGGCTACGGGCTGGAGGTGACGGGCTTCGTCGCCGCTCCCAACGACAAGGACGCTTAATCAACATGCTGGACGCGGATCAAGGCCAACCCCTGGGCCTGGACGGCAAGGGCTTAACCATTGGCATCGTGCGGGCGCGCTTCAACGACGCCATCACGAAAACGCTGGAGCAGGCCTGCATCGCCGAGCTGCGCGCGCTGGGCGTGGAGGAGGACAGCATCCGCCTCGTCACCGTCCCCGGCGCGCTGGAAGTGCCGCTGGCCTTGAAGGCGCTGGCCGCCGGCGACGAGCACTTCGACGCCCTGGTCGCCCTGGGCTGCATCATCCGCGGCGAAACCTACCACTTCGAGCTGGTGGCCAACGAAAGCGGTGCGGGCGTCACCCGCATCGGCCTGGACCACCAGATTCCCATTGCCAATGCCATCCTCACGGTCGAGAACGAGGATCAGGCCTGGGTTCGCGCCGAACCCAAGGGCCGCGACGCCGCCCGCGTGGCGGTGGAGATGGCCAATCTGCTGGACGAGTTGTTGTGAATCCCCCCCAAAAGAAAGCCCCGGCGGCCAAGTCGGCCCGCCGCCGCGCCCGCGAGTACGCGCTGCAGGGCCTGTATGAATGGCTCATCGGCGGCGCGGACGCCGGTGCCATCGAAGCCCACCTGCGCGAGCAGAACGAGGGCGAGTTCGACAAGTGCGACCGCGCCCACTTCGACGCGCTGCTGCACGGCGGCATCAACGATGCGGCCGAGCTGGACGCGGTGCTGGCCAAGCACGTGGACCGCAAGACCACCGAGCTCTCGCCCGTGGAGCACGCCGTGCTCATGATCGGCGCCTACGAGCTCAAGCACTGCCTGGACGTGCCCTACAAGGTCGCCATCAACGAGGCGGTGGAGCTGGCCAAGAGCTTTGGCGGCACGGACGGCCACCGCTACGTCAACGGCGTGCTGGACAAGGCCGCCTTGGAGTTGCGCCCGCAGGAAGTCGCCGCCGCGCGCGCCCGCGCAGGCCGCTGAACGGTTGGGCGCGCCGCGCCCGCCTCCCCTTTTCCTCTTCGACGATGAAACTGGCGCAAAGGCTCGACCGCATCGAGCCCTTTTACGTCATGGAGTGCGCCAAGGCCGCTGCCGAGATCGCGCGCGGCCCCCTGTGCGACCCCGCGCAGGGCGGGCGCCCCATGCTCTACCTCAACATCGGCGAGCCGGACTTCACGGCGCCGCCGAGCGTGCTCGCCGCCGCCCAAGCCTGCCTGGACGCGGGCCGCACGCAGTACACGCCCGCGGCCGGGCTGCCCGCGCTGCGCGAGGCCATCTCGGCCTGGTACGCGCGGCGCTTCGGCCTGGACGTGCCGGCGCGGCGCATCCTGGTGACGGCCGGCGCCTCGGCCGCGCTGCAATTGCTCACGCAGGTGCTGTTCGAGCCCGGCGACGAGGTGCTGCTCTCCGACCCCGGCTATCCCTGCAACCGCCACTTCGTCACCGCCGCGGGCGCCACGGCGCGGCTGCTGGAGACGGCACCGGCGCACCGCTTCCAACTGGACGCCGCGGCGGTGGAAGCCGCCTGGACGCCGGCCACGCGCGGCGTGCTGCTGGCCTCGCCCTCCAACCCGACGGGCACGTCCATCGACCCGGCGGAGATGCGCCGCATCGTGGACGCGGTGCGCGCGCGCGGCGGCGTCACGGTGGTGGACGAGATCTACCTGGGCCTGAGCTTCGACGAGCGCTACGGCGACAGCGCGCTGCGGCTGGGCGAGGACGTCATCAGCGTCAACAGCTTCTCCAAGTACTTCAGCATGACGGGCTGGCGCCTGGGCTGGCTGGTGCTGCCGGACGAGCTGGTGGCGCCGGTGGAGATGCTGGCGCAGCACCTCTTCATCTGCGCCTCCACGGTGGCGCAGCGCGCGGCGCTGGCCTGCTTTGAGGACGCGTCGCTGGCCGAGTACGAGGCGCGCCGCGCCGAGTTCAAGCGCCGGCGCGACTGGCTGGTGCCCGCGCTGGAGGACCTCGGCTTCAAGGTGCCGGTGGTGCCGGACGGGGCCTTCTACGTGTGGGCCGACGCCAGCGCCTTTTGCGACAACACCTGGGACTTCGCCTTCGAGCTGATGGAGAAGGCGCATGTCTGCGTGACGCCGGGCAAGGATTTCGGACACGCGGGTACGCAGCGCTTCGTCCGCTTCAGCTTTGCCAACGCGATGCCGCAACTGCACGAGGCGGTGAGCCGCCTGCGCCAGTTGCTGGTGCGCTGACCAAGGGAAAAGCGCATGAGCGGGTCAACGAACCTGGACGTGCGCGCGTTCCGTTTTCCGGTGCGCGTGTATTGGGAGGACACGGACGCGGGCGGCGTCGTGTTCTACGCCAACTATTTGAAATTCTTCGAGCGTGCGCGCACCGAGTGGCTGCGCCACCTGGGCTTCAGCCAGGAGGCGCTGCGCACGCAGCAGCGGCTGATGTTCGTGGTGGCGGAGACCTCGCTGCAGTACCGCGCGCCGGCCCGCCTGGACGAGCTGCTGCACATCACCGCGCTGCCGCAGCCCGCCGGGCGCGCCAGCCTGGTGGTGAACCAGCAGGCCTGGCGCGGCGACACGCTGCTGGCCGAGGGGCGCATACGCATCGGCTGCGTGGACGCCGACACCTTCCGCCCGCGGCGCATGCCTGACGAACTGATCAACACCTTAACGAGCCAAGCCGGATGAACCAGCAGGATCTCTCCATCGTCACCCTGGTGCTGCACGCCAGCCCCATCGTCCAGCTCGTCATCGCGGGGCTGATGGGCATGTCCATCGCGAGCTGGACGGTGATCTTCGCCAAGCTGTTCGGCTTGAAGCGCGTGCGCGGGCGCAACGACGGCTTCGAGCGCGAGTTCTGGTCCGGCCGCAGCCTGCAGGAGCTGCACGAGGCCGCCGGCACCAAGACCGACGGCGCGCCCATGGAGCGCATCTTCGCCAGCGGCATGCGCGAATTCCTGAAGCTGCGCGAGCGCCGGCTGGACGCCGGCGCGCAGCTCGACGGCGCACGCCGCGCCATGCGCGCGAGTTTTCAGCGCGAGCTGGACGTGATCGAAAGCCACCTGAGCTTCCTGGCCACGGTGGGCTCCATCAGCCCCTACGTGGGCCTGTTCGGCACGGTGTGGGGGATCATGCATGCCTTCGTGGGCCTGTCCAACCTGACGCAGGTGACGCTGGCGACCGTGGCACCCGGCATCGCCGAGGCGCTGGTGGCCACGGCCATCGGCCTCTTTGCCGCCATCCCCGCCGTGATGGCCTACAACCGCTTCGCCCGCGACATCGACCGCCTGGCCATCCAGCTGGAAACCTTCATCGAGGAGTTCTCCAACATCCTGCAGCGCAACGTCGGTGCGCCCGCGACCGTGACGCCGGTGACGGCGGCCCAGGGGCGCTGACATGCCAGGCGTTGCAGCCCGGGGCGGCGGACGGCGCCGCCGCACGGTGAGCGAGATCAACATGGTCCCGTTCATCGACGTGATGCTGGTCTTGCTGATCATCTTCATGGTCAGCGCGCCCTTGATCACCACCGGCACCGTGGACCTGCCCAGCGTGGGCAAGTCCAGCCAGCGGCCGGACAAGGTGATCGAGGTCATCGTCGGCAAGGACGAGAAGCTCAAGCTCAAGATCAACGGCGAGGCCGAGGAGCAGCCGCTGGCGCTGGGCGACCTGCGCGAGCGCGTGCTCTCGGCCCAGGGCGGCGACGCCAACGTGCCGGTGGTGATCTCCGCCGACCGGCAGGTGAAGTACGAGAGCGTGGTGCAGGTCATGGACAGGCTGCAGCGCGCGGGCGTGCAGCGCGTGGGCCTGTCGGTCAAGCAGGGCGGCTGATGGCGCTTCCGGCTGGTTCTCCCCCTTCCGCGGCACCGGCACCGCGCCAGGCCACGCACGACCCCTTGCGTCCGCCCACGTCGGACCGCTTGGGCCGCGGCGCGGCCATCTCCGCGGCCGTGCACCTGGGCCTCATCGGTGCGCTGGCCCTGGGCGTGAGCTGGCATGCCGAGGCGCCCACGCCAGTGAGCGCGGAGCTGTGGACGGCCGTGCCGCAAGTGGCCGCGCCACCGGCCGCGGGCGAGGCCGAGGCCACGCCGCCTGCACCGGCACCGGCGCCCGCGCCAGCCCCTCCTCCTCCACCGCCGCCGGCCAGGGTCACGCCGCCCCCACCTCCCCCGCCACCGGCCAAGGTGGCACCGCCTCCGCCGCCGCCCAAGGCCGCCGCGGCGCCTTCGCCGCGCGACGCGCAGATCGCACTGGAGCGCGAGCGCCGCGAGAAGGAAAAGGAACGCCAGGAACAGCTCGCCGCCGACAAGGCCCGCGCGGAAAAGCTCGCCAAGGACAAGGCCGAGAAGGCCGAGCAGGAGCGCCAGGCCAAGCTCAAGGAGCAGCGCGAGCAGGCCGAGAAGGACAAGCGCGCCAAGGCCGAGGAAGCCGAGAAACGCGCCGCCAAGGCCGCCGAGGCCGAGAAGCGCGCCAAGGCCGAAGAGGCTGAAAAACGTGCCAAGGCGGCCGAAGCCGAGAAGCGGGCCAAGGCCGAGGCGGACGACAAGCGCGCCAAGGCTGCCGCTGAGGCGGACAAGCGCGCCAAGGCCGAAGAAGCCGAGAAACGCGCCAAAGCGGCCGAAGCCGAAAAGCGGGCCAAGGCCGAGGCGGACGACAAGCGCGCCAAAGCCGAAGCCAAGGCCAAGGCGGACGCCAAGGCCAAGGCAGACGCCGACGACAAGCGCCAGCAGGAGCTGGCGGCCAAGCTGCGCCAGCAGCAGATGGCCCGCATGATGGGCCAGGTCGGCGGCTCGGCCGACGGTCCCAGCGGCAACGGCGCACCGGGCTCCAGCGGCAAGGCCGCGCGCGACAGCGGCCCCTCGGCCGGCTACGCGGGACGCATCGTCGCCCGGGTCAAGCCCAACATCGTCTTTGGCGACGACATCAACGGCAACCCGATGGCCGAAGTCGAGGTGCGCACTGCGCCGGACGGCTCCATCGTCGGCCGCCGCCTGGTGCGCAGCAGCGGCAACGCCGACTGGGACCAGGCCGTGCTGCGCGCCGTGGACCGCACCGGCGTGCTGCCGCGCGACACCGACGGGCGCGTGCCCTCGGCCATCGTCATCGGCTTCCGGCCACGCGATTGACGAACCCCGCGCGGGCCCGGCCCTCACCCGGCCCGCGCGTGCCCTTCCCGTCCGGGAAGGAGGCACCCCCAGGGAAAGCACACCCACCTGCAATCGGTGAATTTGCTATTCCTGTAAACACGGGCCATCAAAAAATCGGCAAGTCGGCAAAAATGCGCACATGACCGCCGTCCGCTCCGCTACCGAAAACCCCGCTGCCGAAGGCGCGGCCGACCACTGCACCACGCTGGAAGTGGCCCGCTGGCTGGGCATGGCGGTGCGCTCCGTGCAGCTCATGGTGGACCGCGGCGAGCTGCAGGCCTGGAAGACGCCGGGCGGCCACCGCCGCATCTCGCGCAGCTCCGTCGAGCGCTGGCTGGCCACCCACCACAGCGGCTCGGCGCAGCCCGCGCCGCCCGCGCATCCCACGCTGCGCACCGTGCTGCTGATAGAGGATTCGGCGCACACGCAGCACCTGGTGTCGCTGCTGGTGCGCGAGCAGTTCCCCGAGGTGGAGCTGCACGTGGCCGACGACGGCATCGCCGGGCTGGCCATGGCCGGCGAGCTGCAGCCGGCGGTGCTGCTGGTGGACATCCTGCTGCCCGGCATAGACAGCGTGACGCTGCTGACCAGCCTGCGCACGCATCCACAGTTCGCGCGCAGCCAGCTCATCGTCCTGACCGCGCTGGACGAGATACAGCGCGCGCCCTACGCCTTCGCCCTGGCCGGGGTGCCCGTGGTCCACAAGGCCAGCCTCGTGGACGAGTTGCCGCCGCTGCTGACGGAACGCCTGAGCCGCGCCTCCTCGCTGCTACCCCTGCCCCGCTGAAGCGCCACGGCGTGCGCCGGCCTGCCGGCCGGCAATCCATGCCATTTCGTCATTTGGCAGCGCAATTTCAGCACTTTTGGATTGAAGTCACGCTTGCGTGGGCCGGCCACGTTGGAGGCAAGCACGGATGGCGCTGCCCTGTCCATTTGTGCACGGCAACATCCGAGCTGCACATGTACTGCGGTTACAACCGGATAAGATTCAACGATTCCAGGAAGCAGTGTCACAGGCACTACCAGGAGAGCCCGCTTCCGGAAGCGATGCGCCGTCCGAGAAAGCGACAAAAAGCAACAAATTCCGGCGCAGTGCTCTACACACGCCGTAACAACGGCCGAACAAACACGCATGCGAAACACCGGACCCGTGACCGGCCGCGAGTACGTGTTGGAGGACGGCGTGACGCTGGTCTCCACCACCGACCTCAAGAGCCGCATCACCTACTGCAACCCGGCCTTCATCCAGGCCAGCGGCTACTCGCGCGATGAGCTGCTCGGCCAGCCGCACAACATGATCCGGCACCCGGACGTGCCGCAGGAGGCTTTCCGCGACCTGTGGGCCACCCTCCAGAAAGGCCGGCCCTGGTCGGCGCTGGTGAAGAACCGGCGCAAGAACGGCGACCACTACTGGGTGCAGGCCAACGTCACCCCGGTGCTGGAAAACGGCGTGACCGTGGGCTACCTGTCGGTGCGCGGAAAACCGTCGCGCGAGGCGGTGGCGCAGGCCGAGGCGCTGTACGCCAGCATGCGCGCCCACCCCCGGCGCTACGCGCTGCGCCACGGCACCTTGATCGAACGCACGCCGGCCGGCTGGGTGCGGCAGCTGCTGCGGCTGGACCTGGGCTCGCGCATCGCACTGGTGAGCGCGGGCTGCACGCTCACCAGCGGCGCGCTGGGCGCGGCCAGCCATTGGGCCGTCGGCCTGGCCGGAGCGCTGGGCATTGCGGGCGCGGCGGCGTGGCTGCTGCGGCGCATGGCGGTCAAGCCGCTGCGCCATGCCGTCACGGCCACCAACCGTCTGGCCGCGGGCCAGCTCGGCGGCACGCTGGCCGCGGCCGGCGACGACGAGGTCGGCCAGCTCATGCGCGGCCTCACGCAACTGGACATCAACCTGCAGGCCATCGTGGGCGACGTGCGCCGCGAGGTGGACGGCATACGCACCGCCTCGCGCGAGATTTCCGCTGGCAACAACCACCTGGGCTCGCGCACCGAGTCGCAGGCCACGCACCTGCAGCAGACGGCCGCCTCCATAGAGCAGATCGCCGTGACCCTGCGCTGCAGCGCCGACCACGCCGCCACCGCGCGCGGCCTGGCGCAGCAGGCCAGCGACGCGGCGCGCCAGGGTGGCGACTCCATGCAGCACATGGTGCAGCGCATGGGCGAGATCCGCGACGCGTCACACCGCATAGGCGAAATCATCCAGGTGATAGACGGCATCTCCTTCCAGACCAACATCCTGGCGCTCAACGCCGCGGTGGAAGCCGCGCGCGCCGGCGAGGCGGGCCGCGGCTTCGCCGTGGTGGCCAGCGAGGTGCGCGCCCTGGCGCAAAAGACTTCGGAAGCGGCACGCGAGATCAAGGACCTGATCGCCAACGCCACGGAGCGCGTGGAGGCCGGCAACGCGCTGGCCGAGGCCACGGGCCGCACCGTCTACCAAAGCGCGCAGGCCGTGGAGCGGGTGTTCAGCCTCATCACCGACATGAGCCGCTCCGCGCAGGAACAGGCCCAGGGCGTGGAGCTGGTCAACGCCGCCGTCAACGAGCTCGACGACGTGACGCAGCGCAACGCGGAGATGGTGGAGGAGCTGTCCTCGGCCGCGACGTCGCTGCACCGCCAGGCAGAGATGGTGGCGGACTCGGTGCGCATCTTCCGCACCGGGCTCACCAACGCGGCCACGTTCGGCCAGCCGCCCGCGCAGGAGCCCCCCGCGGCGCCCACGCGGCTGCAGGGCCGCGGCCAGGCCCAGCAGCGCATCGCGGCCTGACGCACGCAAGCGCACGCGGGCACGCCGGCACCACGGGGCCGGCCGGCCACTGCGGCGTTCGAGCCTGCACCGGCCTTTCAGCCGCCGCCGCGCTGCGTGTAGAGATCAAAGCGCTGCATGAAGCGCAGCCGCGCCGGCTCGTCCACGCCCTCGAAGGCAAAGCGCAGCCGCAGCCGCGGCACGCTCAGCAGCGCGATGCGCCGCGGCGGCAGCGCCTGCCAGTGCAGCCGCAATTGGCCGCCCTCCACGGCGACGTCGGCGCCATCGGCGCGCGGCGACACCGGGCAAGGCGCCGCCGCGCCGGGCAGCCACTGGGACAGCTCCGCCGGGGTGCAGCCCATCTCCCGCTCGAACTCGGCGGGGCAGCTCGACATGCGCACCGGCTTCAGCCGCCCGCGATGGGCGGCCAGATGGCCAGCACGTCGCCCTCGACCAGCTCGCGCGTGGCGCGCTGCTCGGCCGGGACGAAGGTGCCATTGACCAGCACCAGGTGCACCAGGTTCATGGGCAGGCCGTAGGGCTCCACGGCCTGCGCCACGGTGCTGCCCTCAGGCAGCTCCAGTTGCACGGCGTTGCCGCGGCGCGCCTCGGGAGGCAGGTACTCGGTGAGGCTGGCGTACAGCTTGAAGGTGATGTGCATGGGTCGAGATGTTGCCCGGGACCGCGGCGGCCGACCCGGCCGTCAATGCGCCTGCTGCTTGCCCAGGCCGCGCGCCTCCTGCGCCTGCGCGCAGGCCAGGTAGGCGGGGACGAGCTGCGTGGGGTCCTGCATCAGGCGCTCCTTCCACTGCGGCGTGAGCTTCACCTGGCCTTCGACCAGGCCGCGCATGGCGCCCACGTGCTGCGTCCAGCCCACGCTGTTGCAACCCACCAGCAGCTCGCCGTCGAACTGCAGGCTCAGCGCCTTGCCGCTTTCCTGGTCCACCAGCTCGGCGCTCTGGCCGCCGGGCACGCCCTGCCAGTTGCCGAAGCTCGTGGAGATCAGGCCCAGCGTGTCGAGCACGTTGATCTGCGTGACACCGTTGAGGTAGGCCTTCTGGCCCACCATGTTGAGCGCGGCCACGCGGGCCTGCTCGGCGGCGTTGGGCTGTATGGCGCTGACGATGGTGCGGCCGCTGACGCGGTCGAACGCCTCGGCGCAGTCGCCCGCGGCATAGACGCCGGGCACGCTGGTCTGCAGGTGCTCGTCGGTGAGCACGCCCTGCAGGCACTTCACGCCACTGCCCCACAGGAAGCCGATGTTGGGCCGCACGCCGGTGGCGCTGATGACGAGGTCCGCCTCCAGCATCTCGCCGTTGGAGAGCTTCACGCGCAGTGCGGAGCCCATGGGTTCTATGGCCTGCACGCGCGCGCCAGTGTGCACGTCCACGCCCTTGGACTGCACCCACTGGCGGATCATGCCGCCGGCGGTTGGGCCCATCATGCGCGGCACCATGCGGTCGCCGGTTTCCACCACGCTGAGCCTCACGCCGCGCAGGGCCAGCGCCTCCATGATGATGCAGCCGATGAAGCCGGCGCCCACCTGCACCACGCGCGCGCCGGGCTGGGCGCGCGCGGCGATGGCGCGGGCGTCCGCCAGCGTCCAGCAGGTGTGCACACCGGGGCTGTTGATGCCGGGCACGGGCGGCTGCACGGGGCTGGAGCCGGTGGCGATCAGCAGCCGGTCGTACTGGATGTCGGTGCCGTCGTCGAAGTGGACCTTGCGCGCCTTGGTGTCCACGGCCTTGGCGCGCACGCCGCGCTTGAGGTCGATGCGCAGGCGCTCGTAGTGGTCGGCGCCGTGGCGCAGGTGGGTGCCGGGCTCCTCGATGCGGCCCACCAGCAGGTAGGGAATCGCCATGCGCGAATACGGCGGCTCCACCTCGTCGCCCACCATGAGGATGCGGTCGTGCGGCGCATGCTTGCGAATGGTTTCCGCGGCAATGACGCCGGCCGGGCCGGCGCCGAGGATCAGATGAGTCAGCATGGACAGCTCCAAAAAAAGTGAAGGCGGCCCAGGACCGCCTTCATTGCCGTTCTTGTGTCAGCGATACCCGAAGGCGGGCCTTACAGGCCCAGGCGCTCCCGGGTGTCCGACTTCAAGCGACCTTCGGTGTCCCAGCCACGGATTTCGTAGTACTTGGGCAGCATCTCGGGCAGCTTGTTGACCATGCCCTTGGCCGGGCCCGTCTTGGCCGGCTCGGTCAGCAGGCGCGGAGGCAGCGTGTCGTCCTTGGCGGTGAAGCCGGCGCGGTTGTTGAAGTCGCGCTCCATGTTCCAGATGCGCTCGCCGATCTCGTTCATCTTCTCCAGCGTGAACTCCTCGCCGCAGGCGGCCGCGACTTGCGGCTGCACGTCGGCCAGCGTCCAGGCGAAGCTGGTGAAGATGCAGATGCCCGCGGCGTCGAAGGCGGCGGTGGCGTCCTGGAAGGCCTTGACCAGCTCCGGCTTGCCCTCGGCGGTCAGCGGATCGGTCTTGACGGGGATGCCCAGCACCTCGGAGGCGACCGTGTACGAGCGCAGGTGGCACGCGCCGCGGTTGCTGGTGGCGTAGGTCAGGCCCATGCCCTGGATGCCGCGGCTGTCGTAGGCCGGGAACTCCTGGCCCTTGACGCTCATGCTCAGCTCGGGGTGGCCGTACTTGGCGGTCAGCCGCGCGGAGCCCAGGCCGAGCTCCTTGCCGAAGCCCACGCCCTTGGCCGTCATCTCGGCCAGCTCGCACAGCGCCTTGGCCGAGCCGAACGGGGCCTCGGTGCCGATGTGCTCGGCGGTGAGGATGCCCATCTCGTAGAGCTCCATCACGGCGCTGACGGTGGCGCCGAAGCTGATGGGGTCCATGCCCTGCTCGTTGCACAGCAAGTTGGCGTACTGCAGCGCCTCCAGGTCGTTGACGCCGTTGTTGGCGCCCAGGGCCCAGGCCGCCTCGTATTCCAGGCCACCGGATGCGCCCCAGTACTCGGGCTTGTTCTTCACCGAGAAGTGGGTCTCGTCCATCTTGGAGATGCGCCCGCACGCGATGGTGCAGCCGAAGCAGGCCTGGTTGGTCACCAGGTGCTTCTTGCCGTCGGTGGCCCGCGGCGTGGCCATGGCTTCGGCCGAGATGTCCTTGGCGCCGTCGAACTGGATGTCGCGGTGGTTGTTGGTGGGCAGCGCGCCGATCTCGTTGATGACGTTCATCAGCACCTGGGTGCCGTAGGTCGGCAGGCCCTGGCCCGTGACGGCGTTCTCGGCCAGGATCTTCTTCTTCTCGAAGGTGACCTTCATGAACTCCTTGGGGTTGGCCACGTTGCCCACACCCTTGGTGCCGCGCACGGCCACGGCCTTGAGGTTCTTGCTGCCCATCACGGCGCCCACGCCGGAGCGGCCGGCGGCGCGGTGCAGGTCGTTGACGATGCACGAGAACAGCACCTGGTTCTCACCGGCCAGGCCGATGGTGCTGATGCGCAGCAGCGGGTCCTGGTGCAGCTTCTTGAGCGTCTCTTCCGTCTCCCAGACGCTGTGGCCCCACAGGTGCGAGGCGTCGCGCAGCTCGGCCTTGTCGTTCTCGATGTAGAGGTACACGGGCTTGGCCGACGCACCCTCGAAGATCACCATGTCCCAGCCCGCGAACTTGAGCTCGGAGCCCCAGTAGCCGCCGGAGTTGGAGCAGGCGATGGCGCCGGTGAGCGGCCCCTTGGTGACGACGGTGTAGCGCCCACCCGTGGAGGCCATGGTGCCGGTGAGCGGGCCGGTGGCCCAGATGATCTTGTTGTCGGCCGACAGCGGGTCCACCTTGGCGTCGACTTCCTCGACGAAGTACTTGGTGGCCAGGCCGCGCGAGCCCAGATAGTCGCGCGTCCACTCCATCTTCAGCGGCTCGGACTTGACGGTGCCTTCAGTGAGGTTGACGCGAAGGATTTTTCCTGCCCAGGACATGTGCTGCTCCTCAGATTCGTTTCAGGCCGCGGTGGACGGGTTGCCGAGCTTCTCGGCCCAAGCGGCCATCTTCCCGAGGCCGGTCCAGTTGGCGTCCACGTAGGTGATGGCACCGGTGGGGCAGGCGGTGGCGCAGGCGGGGTCGCCGCCGCAGAGGTCGCACTTCTGGACCTTGCCGGTTTCCTGCACGTAGTTGATGGTGCCGAAGGGGCAGCTGATGGTGCAGACCTTGCAGCCCACGCAGGTCGTCTCGCTCACGACCTTGGCGCCCGTGAGCGCATTGATGGTGATGGCCTCCACCGGGCAGGCATGCAGGCACCAGGCCTCGTCGCACTGCGTGCAGGTGTAGGGCACCTTGCGCCCCGTGTGGTGGAAGTCGAAAACCTTAATGCGCGACTTGGCCGGCGCGAAGGTGGCGTAGTTCTCGAAGCTGCACGCCATCTCGCACTGGAGACAGCCGGTGCACTTGTCCGGGTTGATGTGAAGCGACTTCTGCATGAGCTTTTCCCTTCCGTTTGGATCTCCGTCCCGCGGCCGTCGGCCCCGGGACCGGAACCCTATGCACTGCACTGCCTATGTTGAGCGCCAAAAAATCGTCCGGCCGATACACACCAAGGAAAGCGTGTTTTTGCCGGACGGCCGGGCTTGGCAGCCCCTATGCACTTGCATACCTATGTTGCTTGCGCAAAAGGACCCCGCCTACATGGGTTAAACCCCAGAGAGGCGAGGCCTATTGCTCCAGATTGCTACACGGGGCGCCAGCTGACGTTGTAGTGCTCGAACATGGCGCCAAGCTGTCCGCCCTTGGAGAGGTCGTTGAGGGCGCCCTGCAGCGCCTGCGCGAGCTCGGTGGCGTCCTTCTTGACGGCCATGCCCACGGCCCAGCCTTCGCGCGGCGCGCGGGGGCTGGGCAGCGGCTCGATGGCAAAGCGCTCGTCGCCACGCAGCACGGCCTGCAGCTCCGACAGCAGCCCGGCGGCGGCCTGCACCTCGCCGCGCTGCAGCGACTTGGCCGCTTCCACGCCGTCCTTGAGCTTGGTGTGCAGCTGCTCCTTGTAGGCGCCGCCGTCGGCGCCTATGAGCAGCCAGCCCGCCAGCGACAGGCCCGGCACCGCCACCTGGGCCTTGCCCAGGTCGGACAGGCTCTCCAGCTTGGGCAGCGCGTCCAGGCGGCGTGCCACGGCCACGCGCTCGCGCCAGTAGGGGCCGAAGATGCTGACCTGCGGGTTCTCCTGCATCAGCGGCCGGTCCACCGGCACGTGCAGCAGCACGTCGGCGGGGCCGTAGCCCAGGTAGTGGCCCTTCCAGACCATGTTGCGCAGGTCGTCGTTCATGGCCTCGCCGGCCGGGAACGGCAGCAGCGAGAGCGTGACGCCCAGGGCCTGCGCCAGCGCTTGGGCCAGCTCCACGTCGATGCCCTTGCCCGCGTCGTGGAACGGCGGCATGTCCTCGTAGATGCCCACCACCAGCGAGCCGCGGGACTTGATCTTGTCCAGCGGCGTGGCCGACAGCGGCAGGCCCAGGCCCAGGGCGCCGGCGCCGGCCAGCGCGCGCAGCACCGCGCGGCGCCGCGGGGACTGCATGGCCTTCATGCTCACAGCGGCCGCTCGCGGCGGGTTTCCAGGTAGGCCTTGATGGACCAAATGGCTTCCTGGTTCAGCGTGCCTTCGAAGGGAGGCATGTACACGGCGCCGTTGCGGGTGCGGCCGTGGCGCACGGTGTTGATGAAGTAGTCATCGACTTCCTTGGTGCAGGAAGCCTTCTTGGCGTCGACCTTCTGCGTGGCGCACTCGTTGTCGAGCTTGCGCAGGTCCGGGGCGATGCCGCCGGAGATGGCCTCCAGGCCGTGGCAGCGCGCGCAGTTCTGGTTGTAGGCGGAGGTGCCGATCTTGATGGCCTTGTCGTTGCCGCGGAACGGGTTCTCGTCACGCCAACCCTCGCCCAGTTGCGGCAGCTCATGGGTGTCCACCGCCTGCGGCGTAACGTCGCCATGGGCCATGGCGGCACCGGCCACCAGCACGCCGGCCAGCAGGGCCAGCAGGCGTGAAGGGAAACGAGTGATGGAACGCATGTGTTTGTCTCCTGGGGGTTGTGACTCGGAACGGGCCGGACTTTTGCAAGGCCCATGCCACAAGCCGGCCGACGTGACTTTTGTCGCTCGGAGCTTGGTAAGGATTCGGGTAAGCCGGGTGGACAGCAGGGGTCGATTGCTCCAGCATTGCGCCCGCTGAAGCGTGCCTGCTCAAGAATGAAACAATGCCGCGTTGGCCTGTGACAAGCCCACAGCCCCCGCGGCCCCACAAATGGCCGTGTTCCAGAAGTACGGCCTCGGAGACGTAGCACCCATGTCGATCCACCGCAGCAGCATCGCGGCGCCGCCGGACGGTCCCGCAGCCCACGTCGACCTGATCAAGGAGTCGCACGAGCGCTGCACTGCGCTGGGCCTCACGCGCATAGAGCGGCCAGACTATGAGCCGCTCATGCGCAGCGACCTCAACGACGCGCGCGAGCGCAATCGCAAGCTGCACACGCACGCCGCGCCGGTGATGGAGCTGCTGCTGGAGCAGATCGCCGGCACGCAAAGCATGATCGTGCTCACCGATGCGCACGGCACCATCCTGCACAGCGTGGGCGACGAGGAGTTCGTCACGCGCGCGGGCAAGGTGGCGCTGTCGCCGGGCGTGAATTGGGCCGAGCACTCCAAGGGCACCAACGCCATCGGCACGGCGCTGTTCGCCGAGCGGCCCACCCTCGTGCATGCCGAAGAGCACTTCATGCACGCCAACCAGTTCCTCACCTGCTCGGCCGCGCCCATCTTCGACCCGCGCGGCAACATGCTGGGCGTGCTGGACGTCAGCGGCGACCACCGCGCCTACCACCAGCACACCATGGGGCTGGTGCGCATGTCGGCGCGCATGATCGAGAACCACTGGCTCAACGACCACTGCGCCAACCGGCTGCGGCTGCACTTCCACAGCCGCCCGGAATTCATCGGCACGCTGCTCGAAGGCATCGTGGTGGTGGGCGCGGACGGCAAGCTCCAGGGCGCCAACCGCAGCGCGCTGGACCAGCTGGGCCTCTCCGGCGTGGCGCTGCGCAACCAGACGCTCACCTCGCTGTTCGGCACCACCGTGGCCGCCCTCGTGGACCACTTCCGCAGCCCGCTGGCGCTGCCCATGAAGCTCATGCTGGCCGACGGGCGCCAGTTCCTGGCCAACGCGCGCATGGATTGGGCGACCCTGGCCTTCATGCCGCCCGGGCCGCAGTCCGCGGAATCGGCGCCGCTGGTGTTGACGCCGCAGCCGCCGCAGGCCCAGCCGCAGCCGCCCGGCGCCACGCAGGTGTTCGCGCAGCCCGGCGTGGCGGCGCCGCCGCAGGCCCCCAGCGGCCCGCTGCCCACCGGGCTGGCCTACTTGCAGACCGGCGACGTGCAGATCGAGGCCGTGGTGCAGAAGGCCCGCCGCATCATCAACCGCGACATCCCGCTGCTCATCCTGGGCGAGACGGGCACGGGCAAGGAGCTGCTGGCCCATGCCGTGCACCAAGAGTCCAACCGCTCCAAGCAGCCCTTCGTGGCCGTCAACTGCGCCAGCATCCCCGAGTCGCTGATCGAGGCCGAGCTCTTCGGCTACGAGGAAGGCGCCTTCACCGGCGCGCGGCGCAAGGGGGCCACCGGCCGCATCGTGCAGGCCAACGGCGGCACGCTGTTCCTGGACGAAATCGGCGACATGCCGCTGCCGCTGCAGGCGCGGCTGCTGCGCGTGCTGCAGGAGCGCTGCGTCACGCCGCTGGGCAGCGGCAAGTCCATCGCGGTGGACATCGCCGTCATCGGCGCCACGCACCGCAACCTGCGCGAGATGATCCAGCGCGGCGAGTTCCGCGAAGACCTGTACTACCGCCTGAACGGCCTGGTGCTGCGGCTGCCGCCGCTGCGCGAGCGCAGCGACTTGTCGCTGGTGGCGCAGCGCATCCTGGCCAACGAATGCCCGCAGGGCGCGCCGCGCATCAGCGCCGAGGTGATGGCGCTGTTCCAGCGCTGCGACTGGCCGGGCAACATCCGCCAGCTCGCCAACGTGCTGCGCACCGCCGCCGTCATGGCCGCCGGCGAACCGCAGATCACGCAGGCCCATCTTTCGGACGATTTCCTGGAAGACGTGCGCCGTCTGGCGCAGCAACAGCAGGCTGCCGCGCTGGCCGCGGCGGCGCAGGCACAGGCGCAGCCGGCCATGGCGCAGCCGGTGGCCGTGGCCATGCCGGCCGGCCCGGCGGCCGCGCCCTTTGCCGCGCCGGGCGGCGCCGTGCCGCCCGTGGCGGCCTATGCCGGCGCCGGCTACCCCGGCGGCTACCCTGCCGGCACGGTCCTGGGCGGCCAGCCGGCCACTCCCATGGCGGGCACGCCGGCTGCGGCCCTGCCGGGCCAGCCGCCCAGCGCGCGCACGCTGCACGAGCAGGAAATCACCATGATCCAGGCCGCGCTGGACGCCGCCGGCGGCAACATCTCCGAAGCCTCCAAGCGCTTGGGCATCAGCCGCAACACCATCTACCGCAAACTGCGCTGGAATCGACCGGAGAGTGACGTTTCCTGAACGCTCCAGGGTTTGCACTGTGTCAGCCTGAAGCGGCGTTGCTTCAGGCCGCCACAAACACCCTGGGCCGCAAGGCCTTTTTGGTCCGCAATCGCGATAAATAGACCACGGCACGGGTCTTGCGATTCGGCTTCAAAACCAGTCCAGGCCTGGCTCCCCCAACAGTCCCGGATCACAAGGAGACACCCCCGTGCCGATGATCAACCTCATCCGCGCCGCGCTGGCCCGCAGCGCCGCCGCATGATGAAGCTGCTGCTGCTCGGCGCCGAGGGCAGCGCCGCGCGCGCCGCCGCGCTGTCCGATGGCAGCCGCTGGGTGCTGCTCAACGCCCCGACCGACCTGGAGCGCCAGCTCCAGCGCCACCCGCAACTGCAGGCGCAGCCGCTGGCGGGCGTGGTGCTCATGGACGCCCAAATGGACCATGTCGCCGGCCTGCTGGGCCTGCGCGAGGGCCCGCCGGTGGAGCTCTACGCGACGCCGGCCGTGTTCGAGACGCTGACCACGGAGCTGCCGCTGCTGCAGGTCGTGGACCGCTGCTGCGGCGTGCGCTGGCACCTGCTGCCCGTGGCCGGCGACAGCGCCGCGGCGTCCTTCCGCATCGAGGCCCTGCCCGGGCTGCGCTTCACGGCCTTTGCCGCCGGCGACGAGCATGCCCCCGGCGCCACGCTGGCCCTGGAAGTCGAGGACGTGCGCGACGGCCGCCGCCTGCTCTACTGGCCCGGCCCCTGGCCGCTGCCGCCCAACCATGGCGCCGATTGCCTGCTGCTGGGCGACTGCGGCGCGGCACGCCCCGGCGACGACGCCGCGCGCCGCGTGCTGCTGCACCCGGCCGCACCCGCGCCCGCGCCCTCGCTTTGCAGCCAGGGCATGGAGCTGGCCTTCGACGGCATGGAGATCGAACTTTGAGCAGCCTGCCGCTGACCTCCCCCACCACCACCTCGCTGCCGGCCGACGGCATGGCCGCGCCGCGGCTGCGCCTGGCCGGGCTGCACAAGCGCTACGGCGAGCGCGTGGCGCTCAAGTCGCTGGACCTGCAACTGGCCCCGCGCAGCTTCGTCGCGCTGCTTGGGCCCAACGGCGCAGGCAAGTCCACGCTGTTCCAGCTGCTCACGGGGCTGTTCGCGGCCGACGCGGGCACGGTGGAAATCGACGGGCTGTCCTTCGGCCGCCACACCCGCCAGGCGCTGGCGCGCATAGGCGTGGTGTTCCAGCAGATGTCGCTGGACCTGGACCTGAGCGTGAAGCGCAACCTGCAGTTCCATGCGCAACTGCACGGCCTGCCCTCGGCCCTCACGCGAGAGCGCATCGAGCAGACCGCCGAGACCTTCGGCCTCACCAAGGACATGCAGCGCGCCGTGCGCGAGCTCTCCGGCGGCAACCGGCGCAAGGTGGAGCTCGCGCGCGCGCTGCTGCACCGCCCGGGGCTCATCCTGATGGACGAGCCCACCGTGGGCCTGGACCCCAAGTCGCGCCGCGACCTGCTGGCCGCCATACGCGCCGACGTGGCCGCGCGCGGCAGCACCGTGCTGTGGGCCACGCACCTGGTCGAAGAGGCCGAGGCCGCCGACCGCGTGCTGGTGCTGCACAAGGGCGTGCTGCTGGCCGACGGCACGCCGGCCGCGGTGACGCAACAACTGGGCGGCGGATCGCTCGAAGAGGCTTTCGTGAAGGCCACGGCCTGAATCCACGGCTGCGGCCGGCAGCCCAAAGCCCAACGCACCGGCGCGCGATCCGCCCTGACCAGCCCGCTCAAGAGGCTCCATAGGTACAAGGAGACAAGAACGTGACCAAGCTGACGCTGGCCAGCCTGATGGCGCTGGCCGCCGCGGGGGCTTCGGCCCAAACCGCCTGGGTTTCCAGCGAGAAGGACCATGCCATCACGCTGGTGGACCTGCAGACGCAGGCCGTTGCCGGCGTCATCAACACCTGCAAGCGCCCGCGTCACATGCAGCTCGCGCCGGGCGGCAAGCGGCTGTATGTGGCCTGCGGCGACTCCAGCGAGGCCGACATCATCGACGTGGCCACGCGCAAGTCCGTCGCCCGCATTCCCTTGGGCGACGACCCCGAGGCCTTCGACTTCTCGGCCGACGGCAAGGCGCTGTACGTGTCGGCGGAGGACGAGGGCGAGCTGCAGACCCTGGACGCGGCCACCGGCAAGAAGATCGCCGCCGTGCCCGTGGGCAAGGAGCCCGAGGGCGTGAAGACCTCGCCGGACGGCAAGCTGGTGTATGTGACCTCCGAGGTCGCCAACATGGTCCACGTCATCGATGCGGCCAGCGGCAAGCTCGTCAAGAACATTGCCGTGGGCAAGCGCCCGCGCCGCATGGCCTTCAGCCCCGACGGGGCGCAACTGTGGGTGAGCAACGAGCTCGGCGCCTCGCTCAGCGTCATCAACACCAAGGACCACAGCGTGCTCGCCACCGTGCCGCTGGAGCTCAAGGGCGCGCGCGCCGAGGACATCACGCCCGTGGGCGTGGCCATGGCGCGCGACGGCAAGACGCTCTTCGTCGGCATGGGCCGCGCCAACCACGTCGGCTTCGTGGACGTGGCCAGCCGCAAGCTGGTCAAGACGGTGCTGGTGGGCCGCCGCGCCTGGCACGTGGCCACCACCAAGGACGACAGCCGCCTGGTCGTCACCAACGGCCTGAGCGACGACGTGACCATCGTGGACGTGGCCGGCGCCAAGGCGCTCAAGAGCGTGCCCGTGGGCCGCGTGCCCTACATGTCGGTGATCGTCGAATGAGGTTGCGCCCGCCCCTTTCCCTGCTGGCCGCCGCCGCGGCGCTGCTGGCCGCCGCCACCGCGCAGGCCGCGCCGTACAAGGTCACGCTGCTGGTGCGCGCCGACGACGCCCGCCTGGAGCGCAACCGCGTCGAGCGCGCCTACCTGGGCCACCCGGGCGGGCCGGCCGGCGACGGCCTGGGCGTCGCCCTCAAGGAAGCCGCCTTCGAGCTCGACGCCGCGGGCACCGCCATCACCGTGGACACCGTGCCGGTGGCCGATGCCGCCGCCGCCCGCGCCGCGGCGCAGAAGGCGGAAAAAGCCGGCGCCGCCGTGCTGCTGACCGACCTGGACGCCGCAGCGACGCTGGCCGTGGCCGACGCCGTGCAGCGCCCCGTGCTCAACCTGGGCGCGGCCGACGACCGGCTGCGCGGCCCCGACTGCCGGCCCAAGCTCCTGCACCTGGCGCCCAGCGAGCGCATGCGCGCCGACGCCCTGGCGCAGACCCTGGCCGCGCGCAAGTGGCCGCAGGTGCTGCTGCTCACCGGCCCCTCGCCGCTGGACGCCGAGCGCAGCGCCGTGGCGCAGGCCGCCATCAAGCGCTACGGCCTGAAGCTCGCGGCGGTCAAGCCCTTCAAGCTCTCGGCCGACCCGCGCGAGCGCAACCTGGCCAACCCGCTGCTGCTCACCGGCGGCGTCGCCTACGACGCCGTGTGGGTGGTGGACAGCGACGGCGAGTTCGCCCGCACGCTGCCCTACCGCACCGCGCTGCCGCGCCCCGTGGTGGGCGACGGCGGCCTGGTGCCCGTGGCCTGGCATGCGCAGTTCGAGCGCTTCGGCGCGCCGCAGGTCTCGCGCCGCTTCCAGAAGGCCGCCAACCGGCCCATGACGGGCGCCGATTGGGCGGCCTGGATGGCGGGCAAAGCCCTGGTGGCCGCGGCCGTGGCCGTCCCCAAGGGGCCGCAGGCCAACTTCGAGAAGGCGCTGGCCGAGGGCAGCGTGGACGGCTCCAAGGGCGTGGTGATGAGCTTTCGCCCCTGGGACGGCCAGTTGCGCCAGCCACTGCTGCTCACCGACGGGCAGGGCGTGATCTCCACCGCGCCGATCGAAGGCGTGCTCCATCCCAAGAACGTGCTCGACACCCTGGGTGCCGATGCTCCGGAGAAGCTGTGCAAAGTCCGACCCTGACCTCCGCAGGCCGCGAGCGCTTGGGCGTGGTGGCGCACGCGCTGCTGGCCATGCGCGCCATCGTGTGGCGCGAGCTCTTGAAATTCTCCCGGCAGTCCGGGCGCCTGGTGTCGGCGCTGGTGCGGCCGCTGCTGTGGCTGGCGGTGTTCGCCGCGGGCTTTCGCAACGTGTTCGGCGTGGCGGTGGTCGAGCCCTACGACAGCTACATCCCCTACGACGTCTACATCGCGCCGGGCCTGGTGGGCATGGTGCTGCTGTTCAACGGCATGCAGTCCAGCCTGGCCATGGTCTACGACCGCGAGATGGGCCTGATGCGGCTGCTGCTGACCGCGCCGCTGCCGCGGCCGTGGATCCTGCTGTCCAAGCTCATGGCCACGGCCGTGCTGTCGCTGGCGCAGGCGGCGGCCTTCGTCATCGTCGCGGCACTGCTGGGCACGGAGTTGCCGGTGCTGGAGCACCTGGGGCCCGTGCTGCTGGCGGCGGTGTGCGGCGCGCTGATGCTGGGCGCCCTGGGCCTGCTGCTGTCGGTGCACATCAAGCAGCTGGAGAACTTCGCCGGGACGATGAACTTCGTCATCTTCCCCATGTACTTCATGTCCACGGCGCTGTACCCGCTGTGGAAGCTGGAGGAGTCCGGCGCCGAGTGGGTGTACCAGATCGCCCGCTTCAACCCGTTCACGCACGCGGTGGAGTGGATGCGCTTTGCGCTGTACGGCAAGGACGCGGGCATCTCGCCCTGGATCGTCCTGGGCACGCTGGCCCTGTGCTTCATGGTCGCGAGCTGGGGCTATGACCCGCAGCGCGGCTTCGGCGCCCTGACCAAGCGCGGGTGAGCGAGCGTGGCCGTGCGCATCCCCTTCCTCTCCGGCCTGGCCGCCCCGCGCCGCGGCGGCGCCAAGGCCGACGCCGCCACGTCGGTGGAGCCGCTGGCCTTCGAGTGGCTGGCGCTGGCCGGGCTGCTGGCCTTCGCCACCTGGCTGCTGGGCGTGCGCGGCGTGTGGGCGCTGCTGCTGTCGGCCGACCCGACCGGGCTGACGCTGGTGATCATCGCGGTGTTCTTCACGGCGTCGCTGTGGTGCGGCACGCGCACCCGCGTGCTGCAGCGCGAGCGCGCGGCGCTGGCGCAGGGCCCGCGCGGCGCGGGCTGGGCGGCGGAGTACCTGCAGGCGCTGCGCTCCCAACCCACGGACAGCGGCGCACCCATGGACTTGCTGCTGGAGCACACGCACGGCCCGCACGGCACGGCGTGGTGGGTCAACGGCATACAGCTCAAGCTGGGCCTGCTGGGCAAGGTGATCGGCTTTTCCATCCTGGCGCTGCAGATCGGCAAGCTGCAGAACTTCGACCCGACGCAGTCGCAGGAGCTGCTGCGCCAGCTCACCACGGGCCTGGGCGTGGCGCTGCTCACGACCATGGTGGGCCTGGTGGGCAACATCCTGCTGGGCCTGCAGCTCACGCGGCTGGACCGCTACGCCGACGCGCTGGTGGCCGACGTCCAGCGCGCGGGCCTGGCCCAGGGCGACACCGGCGCCGCCACGGCCCGGCAGTAAGGCCCCGCCATGCGCAGCCGCCGCCGCACGGCCCGCGAAGCCGAGGTCGACCCCTTCTATGACATGTTGTTCAACATGCTCATCGCCTTCGTCTTCTGCTTCATCGTGGCGCTGCTGGCGATGAACCCGAAGGCGCTCAAGACGGGCGACATCCCGGCCAAGGCCGAATTCATCATCAACGTGTCCTGGCCGGACATGGACCCCAACGACATCGACACCTGGGTGCAGGACCCGGCCGGCGAGATGGTGTGGTTCCGCGCCCGCGAGGCCGGGCTCATGCACCTGGACCGCGACGACCGCGGCATGTCCAACGACGTGGTCATCGTCAACGGCAAGCAGGTGGTCAACCCGCTCAACCAGGAAGTGGTGACGCTGCGCGGCATAGAGCCCGGCGAGTTCACCGTCAACGTCCACTACTACGAGTCCAAGAACGGCAAGCCGGTGGAAGTGACCGTCTCCGTCATCAAGGTCAATCCCCGTGCCGACGTGGTGTTCTACGGACAGGTCCAGCTCGCCCGCAAGGGCGACGAGGCCACGGCCGTGCGCTTCACCGTAACCCCAGACGGCAACGTCTCCAACGTGAACACCCTGCCCAAGACCCTGGTCCAACGGATATGACGCTCGCCCTGATTCTTTCCCTCGTGGTGCTGGTGCTGCTGTGCACGCTGGCGCTGGTGTGGTCGCGCTGGCCCGCCTGGCTCAAGGGGCTGCTGGTGGCGGCGGTGACGGTCTTCTACTTCTTCGCCGACGACACGGCCCACGGCCTGGCGGGCTGGCCCAACGCGGACCCGCTGCCGGAGAAATTCGTGCTGCTGGCCGCCGTGATCGAGGAGCCGGGCAAGACCACGCCCGGCGCGCTGTACGTGTGGGTCAACGCGCTGGACAACGGCAAGCCCGCACGCCAGCCGCGCGCCTACAAGCTGGCCTACGCCAAGGACCTGCACGCGCTGCTGGACGAGGGCATGAAGAAGGTGCGCCAGGGCGTGAGCCAGATCGGCAGCGCCGAGCCGCGCGCGGGCAAGGGCGGCGTGTCGTGGCTGCGCCCGGGCAGCGACGAGCAGCGCATCACCATCCGCGACATTCCCGCGCCGCAACTGCCGGAGAAATGATGCGCGCGCCATCCCCCTCCTCCAACGCCTTGCACGCCGCGCTGGCCGCTGCCGCGCTGGCGCTGCTGGCCGGCTGCGGCGCGCGCTCGCCCGGGGCCGACCTCTTCCCGCTGGAATCCGGCCACCGCTGGACCTACGAAGTGCGCACCGACTGGGAAGACCAGCGCGTGGAGCGCGAAACGCGCGTCTTCGAATCCCTGGGCCGCGACGACACCCTGGCCAGCGGCCAGGCCTGGCTGCGCCGCAGCGACGCCGGCATGGATTACTGGCTGCGCACCGACGAGTCGGGCATCTACCGCGTGGCCAGCCGCAGCCTGGTGCAGGCCGAGCCGCAGGACGACGACACGCGCCGCTACGTGCTCAAGGCGCCGCTGGCGGTGGGCACGCAGTGGGCGGCCTCCACCGTGGCCTACCTGCTGCAGCGCCGCCAGGGCTTTCCCGCCGAGGTGCGCCACGGCGTGGCCCCGGTGCTCATGAACTACGCCATCGAGGCGACGGGCCAGGCCGTGGACACGCGCGCCGGGCATTTCGAGGGCTGCCTGCGCGTCGGGGGCAAGGCGGCCTTGAAGCTCTTTGCCGATCCGGTCAGCGGCTGGAAGGACCTGCCGCTGCTCACCACCGAGTGGTACTGCCCCGCAGTGGGCCTGGTGAAACTGCAGCGTGAGGAGAGCGCGGGCTCGCCCATGCTGCTCGGCGGCACCCTGACCATGGAGCTGTTGTCATGGCAATGAATCAAGATTCCACCGGCCGCCGCGGAGCCCTGCGCCGCATCGCCGGCACGCTGCTTGGGCCCATGGCCGGCGCGGCCAGTGCCGCCGTGCTGGCGCAGCCGCCGGACCGCTTTCCCAGCCGCCCGGTGACGCTGTGGGTGCCTTGGGCCGCCGGCGGCGCCACGGACCTGACCATGCGGCTGCTGGCTGAGCTGGCCGGCCGCCAGCTTGGGCAGAAGGTGCTGACAGAAAACCGCGGCGGCGCCGGCGGCACCCTGGCCATGCCGGTGCTGCAGCAGGCCCAGCCGGACGGCTACACCATCGCCCAACTGCCGCAGCCGGTGTTCCGCGCGCCCTGGATACAAAAGGTCGCCTGGGACCCGATACGCGACACCACGCCCATCATCCAGGTCAGCGGCGTGACCTTCGGCATCGTGGTGCCCGCCAACAGCCCCTTTCGTTCGCTGGAAGACCTGTTCACCTGGGGCCACGCGCACCCGGGCGAGCTGACCATCGCCACCAACGGCACGGGCACCACGCCGCACCTGGTGATGGACGACCTTTGCGGCCAGCGCGGCGTGCAGTGGGTGCACGTGCCTTACAAGGGCGTGGCCGAGCAGATGATTGCCGTCTCCTCCGGGCAGCTCATGGCGGGCGTGACCTCCAACGGCTTCGCTCCCTTCGTGGACGGCGGCAAGCTGCGCCTGCTGGCCACCTTCGGCGAGCACCGCACGCGGCGCTGGCCGCAGGTGCCCACGCTCAAGGAGCTGGGCTACGGCATCGTGGCCATGTCGCCCTACGGGCTGGCCGGGCCGCGC
The DNA here is from genome assembly GCF_034427735.1 of Azohydromonas lata. Classification (NCBI taxonomy): domain Bacteria; kingdom Pseudomonadati; phylum Pseudomonadota; class Betaproteobacteria; order Burkholderiales; family Sphaerotilaceae; genus Azohydromonas; species Azohydromonas lata. Next base: position 46,640 of record NZ_JAXOJX010000015.1, on the reverse strand, counting down.
GGCCTGCCCAGGCCCGTGGTGCAGGTGCTGCACGACGCGTTCAAGGCCGCCATGTTCGACCCGCAGCACGTCGCGGAGCTGGCCAAGTACGACCAGGAGCTGGCCTACCTGGGCCCCGAGGACTACGCGCGCAGCATGCGCGAGACCTACGCCGCCGAGCGGCGCGCCGTGGAGAAGCTGGGCCTGGCCAAGGGCAGTTGAGCCAGGCCGGGCGGCCCGGGCTGGCCGCCGGGACGCATCAGCGCTTGAGCCGGACCAGGGCAATGCCCAGCAGCCCCGCGAGCATCAGCGGCAGGCCGCCCGGCTCCGGGACAGGGTTGGTGCGCAGATCGAGCACCAGTTGCTGGCCTTCCTCGAAGTTCAGCCCCTTCCAGTTCACGGTGATGGCGTTGGCGTTGAAGCTCAACTGCACCGGGCTGAAGTCGGCCAGCGTCGTGCCGGCAGTGTCCACGCTGACGGCGCTGAAGGCGTCCACCTGCCCCAGCACGTCGGACAGCACCCAGCCGTTGAACTGGAAGGGTCCCGCCGAGTCGCCCAAGCCAAAGGCGTTGGTATAGCGGAAGCGGATGACGATGCGGTCATCCGAAATGTCCATGGTGGCGGCCCCGTCGGCCACGTCGGCGACTTCCACGCCCGCGCCCACCAGGTAGTCGCCGTTGCCGCCCGTGGGGTACGGGCTGCTGGAGATCGTGCCGACGCGGTACTCCAGGCGGACCTGGCTGCCCGTCAGCGGACTGGCCCAGGCGCTTGCCGCGGTCACCAGGGCCAGTGCCGGCACCAGCAAAAACTTCTTCACGACGTCCTCCCACGTTCATGTAGTTGTGAAAAGCCATCATGCATAACTCACAAAAGCTTTCACACATCCACACGAATGGGGATTTTCGCCCAGGACCCAAGTCCCATGGTCCCATAAGGCAGCGGCGCCCCACCGCCGCCGGGACTAGAGGTCGTAGGCGACCAGGCCGATGACCACGCCGTTGCGCCAGCCCTCGCCCCCCTGCTGGCGCTGCACGCTGATGTCCAGCGCCAGCCGGTCCCGGCGCAGCCAGTGGCGCACGCCGGCGTGCAGCAGGTGCTGCCCGGGCTGGTAGACGGCTTCCGTGAAGCCCCAGGTGCGGCCCGCGAGGCGGCGCTCCAGGCCGGCGGCGACGAAGCCCTGGTCGCCATTGAAGGGCCGGCGCTGCCAGCCCAGGTTGAAGTGGGCCTGGCCCTGCTCTTCCCACAGCGACAGGCTCAGCGGCAGTTGCACCAGGGCGCCGCGGCGGCCGCGGCACGGCCCGTCCTCGGCGGCCTCGCCGGCGCGCTCGTCCGCGCGCTCGCGGTTGAGGCCCAGCATCATGCTGATGCCCACGCCCCAGCCGTCGCGCGCGATGTCGTTGAAGAGGTGCTTGAATTCCAGCTCGGCCTCACGGCTGCGTTCACCGCCGCCGGCGCGCTCGGCCGTCCATTCGAGCTCCATGGACGTGGCCCGGGTGAAGTCGTATTCGAGGCCCATCTGCAGCGCGTTGTCCGCGCCGGTGCGAATCCATCGCCCGCCCAACATCCATGACTGCTCGTCGTCCTCCATGGCCGCGGTGCGCAGCACGAGGTAGGGACGGTCGGTGGCACGCGCGGGCAGCGCCGAAAAACAAAAAGCCAGGGCCGCGCAAAGCGCGAACCCTGGCTGAAAGCCGAGCTTGTATGTCATTGCTGACAGCTTAGCCCGGCCACCCCGGTTGCAATCGAAATTACTTGGACAGCTTGAACACCCAGACGGAGCCGCCCTGCTCAAGGTAGTTCACGCGCTTGGCGACTTCGCCGCCCCACAGCGGCACGGCGCCGCCCCAGCCGGAAACCACGGCCACGTACTGCTCGCCCTTGTCTTCCCAGGTGACCGGGGGCGCCACGACGCCGGAGCCGGTCTGGAACTGCCACAGCACCTTGCCGGTCTTGGCATCGGCGGCCTGCAGGTAGCCTTCAGGCGTGCCCCACCACACGAGATTGCCGCCGGTGGTCAGCACACCGCCCCACAGCGGCGCGTTGTTCTTGACTTCCCAAGCGATCTTGCCGGTCTTCGGGTCGATTGCGCGCAGCGCGCCGATGTAGTCCTCGTTGAGCGTCTTGATGGTGAAGCCGGCGCCCAGGTAGGCCGCGCCCTTCTTGTAGGTGATGGGCTCGTTCCAGATGTCCATGCCCCACTCGTTGGAAGGCACGTAGAACAGCTTGGTCTCGGGCGAGTACGCCATGGGCATCTGGTTCTTGCCGCCCAGGAAGCCCGGCGCAGCGAACACGGTCTGACCCTTCTTGCCATCGGGGCTGGCGGTGGGATCGCCAGGACGGCCTTCCGGCACGTAGTTCGGACGGCCCGTCTTCAGGTCGATGCCCGTGGCCCAGGTGATCTTCTTGACGAAGGGGAAGGCGTTGACCAGCTCGCCGGTCTTGGCGTCGTTGACGTAGAAGAAGCCGTTGCGGTCCGCCTTGCCGCCCAGGATGCGGCCGCCGTCTTCGTAGGTCACGAATTCGTTGACGCCGTCAAAGTCCCAGCCGTCGTTGGGCGTGTTCTGGTAGTGCCACTTGATCTGGCCGGTCTTGATGTCGATGGCCAGCGTGGAGCACGAGAACAGGTTGTCGCCCTTGCGCAGGTTGGAGTTCCACGGCGCGGGGTTGCCCGTGCCGAAGTAGGCCAGGCCTGTCTTGGGGTTGTAGGTGCCGCCCAGCCAGGTGGCGGCGCCACCGGTCTGCCACAGGTCGCCAGGCCAGCTCTTGCCTTGCGTGCCGGAGATGCCGTTCTCGGTCTTGTTGCCGTTCTTGTCGTACTTGTAGCCCATGTGGCCTTCGACGGTCGGACGCGTCCAGACCAGCTGGCCGGTCTTGGGGTCGCGCGCCTCGACGCGGCCCACCACGCCGAATTCGCCGCCGGACACGCCCGTCAGCAGCAGGCCCTCGGCGATGATGGGCGCGGCCGAAGCGGAGTAGCCGGCCTTGTAGTCGTCGATCTTTTCCTTCCAGACCACGTCGCCGGTCTTCTGGTCCAGGGCCACGAGCTGGGCGTCCAGCGTGGCGAAGATCACCAGGTTGTCGTACAGCGCGGCGCCGCGGTTGATCACGTCGCAGCAGGGCATGATGCCCTCGGGCAGGCGGTGCTCGTACTTCCACAGCTTCTTGCCGGTCTTGGTGTCCAGCGCATAGATGCGCGAGTAGGACGCCGTGACGAACATGACGCCGTCATGGACCACCGGCTGCGACTCCTGCCCGCGCTGCTTTTCGCCGCCGAAGGAGAAGGACCAGGCCGGCACCAGCTTGCCGACGGTGGTGGTGTTGATCTGCTTGAGCGGCGAGTACCGCTGGCCTTGCGTGCCCAGACCCCAGGACAGCACGTCCCCGGTGGTCTTGGCGTCGTCCTGGATCATCTTGTCGGTCACGACGGCTTGGGCAGCCATCGAGCCCATGGCGAGGGCCACCATGGTCGTGATCATCTTGAAGCGCATGTTGTCTCCTTCGTGAGTGGATGCGGTGTTCGACCGGGTTCGGCGGCCGCTGCGCGGGGACTCCTTGCGCAACAAGCGTGCCATGCCGCAGTCAAGCTCCAGACGGGGTATCGGCCCCGAAAATGGCCCCTCGGAGTCAGGGTTTATCCGAGAGTTGTCCCAGGTTTGAACAGGCCTCGCGCGCCTTGCTGTCACAAGCCGGCAGCAGCGCGGCCTGCTCGTAGCGCGGGTACAGGTGCACGACGTTGCGGGTGAACTCGGTGGAGCGGGCGCCCCAGGCGTCGAACTCCGCGGGCAGCGGGCGGTGCAGCACCTCGGTCATCTCCAGCCCCTGGGCGGCGGCGCGCTGCAGCGTGCCGTCCAGCCAGCCCAGGTAGCGCTGCGTCATGCCTATGCCCTGCGCGTCGGCGCGCACGGGGCCGTGGCTGGGCACCAGCGCCGCCAGTTGCGCGGGCAACGCCTGCTGCAGCGCGCGCAGGCTGGCCTGCCACTGCGCCAGCTGCGCATGCGGCGTGGTGGGGATGCGCTGCACGAAGACCAGGCCGCCGGCGAACACCACGCCGCTCTTGCGGTCCACGAGCACGAGGTCGCTGCCGGTGTGGCCCTGGTATTCGCGCAGCTCGAATTCCCGGCCCCCCAGGCGCAGCACCCCCGGCGCGGCGTCGGTATCGGGCAACAGCGCCTGCGTGCCCTTCATCCAGTCGCCGCAAGTGCGAAAGAGGTTGTCCTCGTAGGCCGTGGCCTCGCGCGCCATGCCCGCGCGCGTGGCGGGCGTGGCCAGGCGGGGCACGTCGGCAAAGGCCTGGTTGCCCAGGAAGTAGTCGGGATGCAGGTTCAGGTGCAGCACCTGCTTCACCGGCTCGCCGGCCGTGCGCTCTATGAGCGCGCGCAACTGCTGCCCGTACTTCAACGAGGGCCCGGTGTTGATCACCAGCACGCCCTCGCCGGTGGCGATGAAGCCGGTGTTGATGATGTTGCAGCCGTTAGCGGGCTCGAAGTCCGCGTTGGCGCCCTCCACCACCCACACGCCAGGCGCCAGCGCGCGCGCCTGCAGCCTGTAGTCCAGCGTGGCCAGGTCGGCTTGGGCGGCGTGGGCCGGCCCGCTGCCCAGAGCGGAAAGCGCCAGCAGCGCGGCGGCGCAAGCAAGTCGGACGCGCTTCATGGCAGCAGGCGGCGGCCGATGGCCGCGTCGATCCGGTTGCCGTTGTTGTCGCTGCCGCGCACGCGCAGCGACTCCTGTTGCCGCCCGGGCAGCTCGAAGCTGAGCACCGGGTTTTCGCTCAGGGGCTCGTGGCCGTTGAACACCAGCAGCTCGTGCCCGGCACCGTCGAGCACGGCCAGCCGGTTGATATAGAAGGCCGGCACGCCGGCCACCAGCCCGGTGTCCATGGGGTGCATCACGCGCACGCGCAGCCGCGTGGCCTGCGCGTCCAGCGGGCTCTCGAACAGCGCACCGCTGACCTGCCCCAGCGTGCGCGCCCAGCTGCCGTCGGAGCGCGTGGCGCCGGGCAGCGTGCAGCCCCCGCCGCTGGACTCCACGAAGGTGCCGCCCACGTGCCACACGCCGTCGGCCGTGCGCGCGGCCGCGCGCACGGGGCTGGCCTGCTCAAGCTTGAAGCGAAAGCTCAGCGCCGGCAGCGCCTGGCCCGGATAGAAGTCCAGCACCTTGCGGATGGGGTTGCGGTCCACGATCACGGCGATGTGCGTGACCCCGCCCAGGCCCAGCGCCGAGACGCTCACCGGCACGGCCATCGGGTCCTCGGCGAAAGCCGGGCCGCTGACCTGCACCCGCTCGTCGAACACCACGGGCGCCTTGCCCAGGAACTCGCGCCGGATGTCTTCCCACTGCGCGGAGCCCAACGGGTCCCGCGCCCCCTGGGCCTGGCCTTGCGCCAGCACCCCCAGCGGGGCCGCCAGACACGCCAGCGCCCCGCAAACCGCATGACGTCTTTTCATGGGCTTGACTTTGCTGGGGGTATGGGCTCAAGCGCCATTCGGTATCAACCCGGGATTTGCTCCAGGCTGGAGCAAGTCCCGGGCGGCAGCGGCCTCAGAAGCCGCCGTACACGCGCACGCCGAGCAGGAAGCTGCGCGGGGCACCGGTCTCGAAGTAGCGGGCGTTGCCCTCGTTGACGATCACGCTGCCCGCATAGACCTTGTCGGCCAGGTTGTCCACGCGCGCCAGCAGCTCCACCTTGCGCCCGCCGCCCAGCGGCCAGCTCTTGATCCAGCGCAGGCTGGTGATGACGTAGCCGTCGGCGAAGTCGCTGTTGAGGTCGTTGACGGCGGTGCGGCCCAGGGCGCGCGCCTCCAGCGCCCACTCGCCCAAGGCCGCATCACGCCAGGCGACCTCGCCGAAGGCGCTGGTGCGCTGGGTGCCGGCGATGCGGTTGCCCGCGGCCACTTGGGCGGTGTTCTGGCCCGTGACCGGGTTGCAGGGCAGCACCGTGGTGCAGGTGGTGAAGGCGTCGCGGTAGGCGGCATCCAGGTAGGTCAGGCCCAGTTGCGCGCGCCACGCGGCCGCGGGCTGGAAGCTGGCCGAGAGCTCCGCGCCCTGGCGCCGCGTGCGGCCCACGTTCTGGTAGGTGGCACGGCCGCCGCGGTTGGAGTCCACGCCGATCTCGTCGTCCACGTCGGCGCGGAACAGCGTGGCGTCCACGCTCCACGGGTTGGCGCGCCACTTGGCACCGATCTCGAACTGGCGGCTGGTCTGCGGCTTGAGCGCGGTGTTGAAGCCCGCGCCCTCGCCGCTCCGGCGGTAGGCCAGCTCGGTGAGCGTGGGCGACTCGAAGCCGCGCGCCGCGCTGGCGTGCAGCTGCAGCGAGGGCAGCGCCTGCCAGCGCAGGCCCAGCACGGGGTTGGTGTAGTTGAAGGCGAGGTCGCCGGAGTCGTCGCAGTTGAGCGTGCCGCTGTTGGGGTTGGCGGCGCAGCCGGCCTGCACGGGGTAGCGGTCGCTGGTGGTGAGCGTCACCCGGCCGCTGCGCACGCCGGCGCTGGCGGTGAGCGCGGGGTTGATCTGCCAGTCGAGCTGCGCATAGGCGTCGTGCGTGGTGGCGCGGTTGCGCTCGTCGCGGCGCTGCAGGCCCGTCACGCCCAGCGCCGTGGGGTTGGCGGGATCGCCCAGGAAGTTTTCATAGCCGCGCCGGTCATCGCCCTGCGTCTCGTAGGAGGCACCGGTGAGCAGGTCCACGTCGCCGAAGTTCCAGCGCACCCGCGCATCCATGCCGTGGTATTCGCGGTCGAAGTCCACCACGCCGCCGCTCTGGCGCGTGGAGCTGCGCTGCGTGGAGGGCGGGATGGACTGCCACTGCGTCACGCTGCGCCGGCCCGTGTAGGCGGCCAACTGGGTCTCGCGCACGACGCTGTCGTCGCCGAAGCTGTGTTTCCAGCTCGCGCCCACCTGGCTTTGCTCGGCGTTCTTGCGCGTGTCGTAGCTCGCGGGCAGCGGCTGCACGCCGGTGCGGCCGGGCACGGTGTCGGAGGTCGTGCCATAGGGATTGGCCGCGAACTCCTCGCGCTTGAGGCCCAGCGGGTCCTGCGCGGGCTGGTTGAAGTAGCCGGCCTGCACCACCACGCGGTCGCTGGCGCCCTGCCAGCCCAGGCGCACGTTGGCGGTGTGGCGCTTGGCCTCCATCTGCGGCCGGTAGCCGTCGAACTCCATGGTGGAGCCGCTCACGCGCAGGTCAAAACCCTCGCCCAACGGCGTCTCGACGCTGGCGCGCAACTGGCGCAGCCCGTCGCTGCCCACGTCCAGGCCCACTTCGCCCTGGCGCTCGCGCACCGGTGAGCTGAAGAGGGCGATCACGCCGCCGGAGCTGTTGCCGTAGAGCACCGAGAAGGGCCCGCGCAGCACCTCGATGCGCGAGGCGCCGGCGAGGTCGAAGTGCGAGACCTGGCCCTGCCCGTCCGGCATGGTGGCGGGGATGCCGTCGCTGTACAGCCGCAGGCCTCGCACGCCGAAGGTCGCGCGCGAGCCGAAGCCGCGCGAGCTGATCTGCAGGTCCTGCGCGTAGTTGTTGCGGTTGTTGACGACCAGGCCGGGCACGCGCGCCAGCGCCTCGGACAAATTGATCATGGGCCCGGCCGCGCGCAGCTCCTCGCGCGTGACCACGCCGATGGCGTAAGGCACCTCCGCGGCCACGCGCTCACGCACCGAGCCCGTCACCACCACCTGCGCCGCCTCGCCCTGCGCGGCATCGGCCGCCTGCTGCGCCGAGGCGGCCATGGACAACAGCGCCCCGGCGTAAGCCAGTGCCAGAGGACGCAAACGGGGGGTCGAAGGGAAAACTCGGATGTTCATATCAAGGGAAACAAGGCTCGAAATTCAGGGCGCGATCAGACCGGCAAGCGCTTGCCGTGCCAAGGGAGCACAAACCCCTGTTGCGGCTGCGCCGCGTTGGAGCAGTTGCGGCGGGCACAATTTGATGCCATGCAAACCCGTGGCATTCATCTGCAGTACAGCTTCGAGTCGCGCGGCCAGCGCGGCCCCGAAGTCGAGAACCCCTTATTCGACCTGCTCAACAAGTTGCAGGAGCACGGATCCATACGCCACGCCGCCACGGCCATGGGCGCCTCCTACCGCCACGTGTGGGGCTCGCTCAAGCACTGGGAGGAAGTGATGGGCGAGCCGCTGGTGCACTGGACGCAGGGCCAGGCCGCGCGGCTCACGCTTTTTGCGCAGCGGCTGCTGGCCGCCGAGCGCCAGGCGCGCACGCGCATGACGCCGCACATCGAGGCGCTGCGCGCCGAGCTGGAGCACGTGCTGGCGCAGGCGCTGGACGGCGGGCAGCTCGTCCTGGAGATCTTCGCCAGCCACGACCTGGGCCTGCCGCTGCTGCGCGAGCTGGCGCAAAAGCAGCAGCTGCATGTGGGCCTGCGCTTCGCGGGCAGCGTGGACGCGCTGCGCGCGCTGGCCCAGGGCCGCTGCACGGTGGCGGGCTTTCACGTGCCGCACCTGCCCGCGGGCTCGCCGGTGTTCTCCTCGGCCCTCAAGCCGCTGCTCAAGCCGGGCATTCACAAGCTCATTGGCTGCTCGCGCCGCATGCAGGGGCTGATGCTGCGCGCCAGCGGCGCGTCGGACCGGCGGCTGTCGCTCGCCGACCTGCCGGGCTCAGGCCTGCGCTTCGTCAACCGCCAGAGCGGCTCCGGCACGCGGCTGCTCATGGACCACCTGCTGCAGGCCGCCGGCGTGGACGCCGCGGCCATCACCGGCTACACCGCCCGCCCCGAGGACTCGCACCTCGCCGTGGCCGCCGCCATTGCCGCCGGCCAGGCCGACGTGGGCCCGGGCATAGAGGCCGCCGCGCGCGAGTTCGGCCTGGACTTCGTCCCGCTGGTGGAGGAAGACTATTTCCTCGTCTGCCTGAAGGACGCGCTGGAGACGCCCCCGGTGCGCGCGCTGCGCGCCGTGCTGGAGAGCGCCGAGTGGCCCGCCGCGCTGCAGCAGCTCGCCGGCTACGGCGCGCCGGGCGCGGGCCAGGTGCTGTCGCTGACCAAGGCGCTGCCCTGGTGGCATTTCAAGACGCCCAAGCCGCACGGCGGCGCCTGAAACGGCAAGGCCCCGGACTCCAGCCCGCCCGTCAGGCGTAGAACACCGCCAGCCACACCGTGGGCTGGTGCGGGTCGGTCCACACCACCTGGTGCTTTACGTGGGCGGGGATGTTGACCCAGTCGCCGCGGCGCATTTCCAGCTCGCGGCCGTCCTCGAAGCGCAGCCGGCCCGCGCCTTCGAGCACCATCACCCACTCGTGCTCGTCCTGGTCGAACCAGCCCTCGGCCGGCGCGGTGTGGCCCAGGGAGACGATGCGCTCGAAACGCACGCTGCCGTGCGACAGCAGCGTCTCGAACACCTCGCCATCCAGCCGCGCCGGCAGCGCGGCGAGCAGCTGGCCGCTGCGGGTGGCGCTCATGGCGGGCTCCAGCCGCTCACTGCGCGCTGGCGTTGGGGAAGAAGAGCTGCTCGCCGTTGATCTTGTAGGCGGCGATGGTGGACTGCCCCGCGGGCGACACCACCCAGTCGGCAAAGCGCTGCGCCTCCTTCACCTTGACGTGCGGGTGCTTGGCGGGGTTCACCACGATGACGCCGTACTGGTTGAACAGGCGCTTGTCGCCCTCCACCAGCACCGCCAGGTCGGCGCGGTTCTTGAAGCTCAGCCAGGTGCCGCGGTCGGCCAGCACGTAGGCGCCGCTGGAGGCGGCGATGTTCAGCGCCGGGCCCATGCCGCAGCCGCATTCCTTGTAGCCGGCGGGATGCTTGGCGGCCATGTCCACGCCCGCCACCTTCCAAAAGCGCAGCTCCGCCGCGTGCGTGCCGCTCTTGTCGCCGCGCGAGATGAAGGGCGCGCCGGCCGCGGCCAGCTTGCCCATGGCGGCGACCACGTCGGCGCCCTTGACGCCGGCCGGGTCGGACTTGGGGCCGACCAGCACGAAGTCGTTGTACATGACGGCCTGGCGCTTGAGGCCGAAGCCTTCGGCCACGAACTTCTCCTCGGCCGGCTGGTCGTGGACGAAGACGATGTCCGCGTCGCCGCGGCGCGCCATGTCCAGCGCCTGGCCCGTGCCCTGGGCCACCACGCGCACCTCGATGCCGGACGCCTTGGTGAAGGCCGGCAGCAGGTGGCTGAAGAGGCCGGACTGCTCGGTGGAGGTGGTGGAGGCCATCACGATGAACGGCCCTTGTTGCGCCTGCACCGCGCCGGCGGCGGCCAGCAGCACGGCGGCGCCGGCGATGGTGCGCAACAGGTGCCGGCGCGGAATGCTCGTCAATGCCATGGCAGTTCGCCTTTCAGAAAGAGCGCCGCTTCATGCGGCAGCGGGTCGTTGAAGAAACTCTCGACGGGGCGGTCCACCACCAGGCGGCCGTCTTCCATGTAGATCACGCGCGTGGCCATGCGCTTGGCCTGGCCGAGGTTGTGGGTGCTCATCACGACCGACATGCCCTCGGCGGCGAAGTCCAGCACCAGGGCCTCCACCTCGCGCTTGGCGGCCGGGTCCAGGCTGGCCGTGGGCTCGTCCAGGAACAGCACCTGCGGGTGCACGGCCCAGGCCCGCGCCAGCGCCAGGCGCTGCTGCTGGCCGCCGGAGAGCACGCGCGCCGGGCGGTCGGCATGTGCTTCCAGCCCAACGCGGCGCAGCGCCAGATCGGCCCGCGCCGCGCGCTCGCGCCGCGGCACCCCGGCCAGCCACAGCGCCAGCAGCAGGTTGCGCCGCGCCGACAGGCGCAGCAGGAACGGGCGCTGGAACAGCATGGCCTGGCGCGGCTCGCGGCCGTCGGCCGCAAGGCGCACGCGGCGCTCGCCGCCGCTGTTGGGCAGTTGCCCGTGCAGCAGGCGCAGCAGCGTGGTCTTGCCGCTGCCGTTGGGTCCGATGAGCATGAGCCGCTCGCCCGCGTGCACGGCCAGGTCCAGCAGCTGCAGCGCCTGGCGCTCGCCAAAGCGCACGCCGGCCTGGCGCAGCTCGATCAAGGGTTCGACCTGGCCCGCGGCCACGGCGGCGGGGGCGGCGGCATCGGTGGGCAGCAGGCCCAGTGGCAGCGGTGCGTTCATCGCGCCATGCCCTCGGCCGGCTGCAGGCGGCGCAGCGTGGCGATGAAGAGGTTGATGAGCGCCACCAGCAGCAGCAGCAGCAGGCCCAGCGCCAGCGCCTGGGCCAGGTCGCCCTTGCTGGTTTCCAGCGCGATGGCGGTGGTCATGACGCGGGTGAGGCCGTCGATGTTGCCGCCCACGATCATCACCGCCCCCACCTCGCTGATGGCGCGGCCAAAGCCCGTGAGCAGCACCGTCACGAGCGCCATGCGCTCGTGCACCAGCAGCAGCAGCGCGCTCCTGAACGGGCCCGCGCCCATGGAGCGCAACTGCTCGCCGTTGCCGCGCATGGCGTCGGCCACGAGCTGCCGCGTGAGCGCCATCACCAGCGGCAGCACGAGCACGGTCTGCGCGACCACCATGGCGCCCGGCGTGAACAGCAGCCCGTAAGCGCCCAAGGGGCCCGACCGCGACAGCAGCAGGTAGACGGTCAGGCCCACCACCACCGGCGGCAGCGCCAGCAGCGTGTTGAGCACCAGCAGCAGCACGCGCTGCCCGGGGAAACGGCTCACCGCCAGCCAGGCGCCGCCGGCCAGGCCCAGCACGGCGGCCAGGGCGCTGGCGCTGCCGCTGACGGCAAGCGACAGCAGCACCACCTGCCACAGCTTGGGGTCGGCCTGGGCAATGAGGGCGGCGGCCGCCTGCAGGGAGTCCGAGAAACCGTTCATCTACTTCTTTGGGGGATTGCGCGCCGCTGCCGCAGCCTGCCAACGCGTGCGGGCGGAATTGTCCGCGAGCGCCTGGACAGCGGCGATATGCGCGTCAGTGCATAAGTCGCGGCAGCTACAGTCCCGCGCATGCGACTGGCACAGATCCTCTTTTCCCAAGGCTTCGGCACGCGGCGCGAGTGCGCGGGGCTGATTTATTCCGAACTGGTCCAGGTGGACGGCCGCGTGGTGGACGACCCCGACGCCGACTTTCCCACCGACGGCCTGAGCTTCAGCGTGCGCGGCGAGCCCTGGCGCTATTTCGAGAAGGCGCTGGTGCTGCTGCACAAGCCCGCGGGCTACGAGTGCTCCATGAAACCCAAGCACCACCCCAGCGTGCTGAGCCTGCTCCCGACGCCGCTGCGCACGCGCGGCGTGCAGCCCGTGGGCCGGCTGGACGAGGACACCACCGGCTTCCTGCTGCTCACCGACGACGGCACGCTGCTGCACAAGCTCACCTCGCCCAAGCACCACGTGCCCAAGGTCTACGAGGTGACGATGAAACACCCGGTGGACGCCACGCAGGTGCAGCGGCTGCTGGACGGCGTGGTGCTGGACGACGACCCCGCCCCCGTGCGCGCGGCGGCCTGCGAAGCCACCGGCGAGCATTCATTGCGGCTCACGCTCACCGAGGGCAAGTACCACCAGGTCAAGCGCATGGGCGCCGCCGTGAGCAACCGGGTGGAGGCGCTGCACCGCAGCGCCATGGGCGGCCTCACGCTGGACAACCTCGCGCCGGGCAAGTGGCGCTGGGTGGAGGCGGACGAGCGGGTGGCGCTGGGGTTGAAGGCGGGGTGAGCGCTGTTCAGCGCCGCGGGCACGCCCCGGAGGCATAGGCCTCGTTGATGAAGCGCGCCAGCCGCATCCCGGCCAGGCCGATTTGCCGCATCACGATGGGCTCGGCTTGGCGGATGTAGTCGTCGTCCAGCACCTGCGTGTCCTGCGTCATGCGCCAGACCTGCGCGCCCAGCGCGTGGCTGGCGTTGGCCCAAGCCACGGGCGTGCCGCCATCCAAATTGGGCGCCTGGGCCTCGCTCGTGCGCATCCAGCCGTCTTCAATGCGCGCCACCAGCGTGGCGTGGTCCGGCACCAGTTTTCCAAGCAGCCCGTAGTCCCAGGCCGCGTGCAGGTTGGTGCGTTCCGGCCAGGGCGCGCAGCCCGGCCCGCAATACGGCCCATGGGCGCGCAGGACCACCGGCATGTCGTTGCCGCCGCGCAGGTCGTCGTAGGCGTGCAGCGGCTGGTGCAGGTCGCCCACGAGGTGGATGGCCCACATCAGCGCTTCCTTCCTGTCCTGCGGCGTGGGCGCGCAGCGCAGATCGTTGCGCAGCCGCTCCAATTGCTCAACGACACAGGCCTGGGGCTGGTTGGGCGGACCGCAATGCTGGCGGGCGTCGTACACGGCGGCGCTGCCCGGGATGCGGACGAAGTGCCAGAGGCCCGTGGCCTTCACGTCCGGCGTCGTCTTGGGGTCGGCACGAATCTCGTCCGGCCAGCTCGCTACCGAGGCCATGCTCTGCCCCGGCTCCAGCACTTGGGCCACGGTGGCCGCGGCCTGCGGCGTCAGCCGGCGGCTGGCCAGCTCGGCCACGGCGGCATGGCCCACCGCGCCCCAGGCGAAGGCGGCGGAACTGGTTCCCAAAAGGGAGAGATTCAACAGGAGTCGGCGCATTTGCAAGAACGATTCAGCCATGCTCACAGCCCAGGCACGCCGTCCTTCCACTGCGCCCAGTTCTTCACAATATCGGACACCACCGGCCAGGCCGCGTTGTACAAATTGGCCGTGGCTGCCGGATAACCGCCGGACTTGGTATTGAGCGAATCCAGTGCCGACTGGCCCGGATACGGCCTTTCGAAATTGGACCCCGTGCGCAGCACCGCCACGCGGTTCATTTGCAGCCGCCCCGCAGCGGCACCACGCTTGAGGCCTTCGAATACCGCGTTGTCTTCCTGCTGCGTGGTGCAGTAATTTCCCTTGCCGTCGGTGAGCAGCGATACCCACTTGGACGCCCAGGAGCCCAATATGTCTCCGTGCCAGTAAGTGTCGCCGCTGGCCGTATCGCATTGAATGACGGACGGCGCCGCCTGGGCCGAAGTCTGCGGATATTTGGCGCGGTAGGCCTGCGCTTCCGGCGTATCCGCCAGCATGGCCCGCCGTGAGAGTTGCAGTGCCTTTTGCAGCAACACCTCGTCAACCTGGAACAGCTCCGTGCCGTAGCGCAGCGGGGGTTTGGTGTCCGAGTCCGGCGACTTGATGCCGAAATAGCCGACCTGCCAGTGGTCGGGTTTCTCGCGTGCATCGAATTCATGCGCCAGGCCGAAATCCACGACGTAGCGCGCCCAAGTGGCCGAGCCCACGCTGCCCACGTTGGGGTTGATCCCGCCCACGCCGGTGATGAATATGTAGGCCTTTTTCAGGTCGAAGAAATTGCTGAACGCGATGGCCATGGCCGAGGCCGCCGCATTCGAATGCCCCATGTCCGTGGTCATGAGGCAAATGTCGTCGGCCGTGCATTGCACGGTGGGAAAATTGGCCGACAAACCCGGCACCTTGTAGGTCTGGGTCCAGGTCAATTTGGGTTGCCAGGCCTGGGCTTCGGGGCCGTAAAGGGTGACGATCAAAACCTTGACCGGGCGTGGGGAAACTGGCGCGGTGGCAATGACGGCGGGCAGCCTCGCCTCTTCCATACTGGCCACGGTGACGTTGGACGGCAACCCGCCGGCGGGTTGCGTCGGTGCGGTCACCAGGGGGGCCGGCCCCTGCAGCGGCACGGCCGTGCAGGCTGAAAGCGCCAGAACCACGGAAATCGACGCAAGGGAAAGAGGCTTGATCTGCATATATTGAAATTCCCGGCAATTCGAATTGAGCAACCAGACACCCAATAACCAGCCCGCATCATTCCACAATCATTTGCCGCCGCGAGACGGCTTTGAGCGGCCGGAAATAAAAACGCCGCCGTTCCGGCCTGGGCCGGAAGGCGGCGCCGGCAGCAGCGAGCGCGGGGCCTCAGCTGCCGCGCGGGTCCACGGTGGCGCTCGGGGCGGGGGCCGGGGTGGGCGCCTGGGCGGCGTCCGACCCATCCACGCCGGACGTGCCCGCGCTGGTCGCGGCGGCCGCGGCAATCGCGGCGGCGGCAGCCGACGCAGCCGTGGCACCCGCGGCAGGCGATGTGGCCGCGGACATCACGCAGGCGAAGATCACCGCCAGCGCCGGGCGTATCGCCGCGGCCAGCAGCACCATCGCGCGGCTGGTTTCGCCCTTGAGGTCGATGGTGGTGAGCCGCGACAGCACGCTGGCGCAGGCGCCCAACCCGGCAAAGAAGAACAGCGGCGCCGTGGTGGTCAGCGGCGCGGCCTTGGAGAACCACTCCAGCGTGCCCAACACGGTCTCCTGCACCTTGTCCTGCATGCCCTCCAGCCCCCGTGCCGCCAGGCCCAGGAACCACAGCAGCACCAGCGGCAGCAACACCATCAGGGCCACGCCCAGCACCAGCCCGGAGAGATAGATCACGCGGCTCTTGGCCTGCATGTCGTCCAGGTAGACGGCCTGCGCCTTGGCCAGCGTCTCGCGCGCCACCTGCATGTTCTGCGCCGTGTTGCCCGTCCCCGCAGTCCGCGCGGCGTTGACGGCGCCCTGCAGGCGCAGCGCCACTTCGCTGCGTACCCAGGACCTGCGCGAGGACACTTCGCGGCGTGCAGCACTTCACGGCGCCGGACGCGGCCACGCGCAGCGGCCCGGTTGGGTGCAGCGCGCTTCAGTGCCGCGCGCGCAGCAGCGGACGCATCAGCACCAGGCCAGCGATGGGCCCAAGCCCCAGCCAGGGCAGCAACTGCGCCAGCGGCACGCTTTGCGCCAGCCGGACGAACAGCTCGATGCTCAGCACCGAGATGGAAAAGCCCACGCAGTTGACCAGCGTGAGCACGCTGCCCACGGCCTCGCGCGGCGCGTTGGCCGCCGTGAGCGCCGAGAACTGCGGCGAGTCCGGCGACACGGTGAAGCCCCACGCGAACAGCCACAGCGCGAAGACGGCGTCGGACGCCTGTATCGCCCAGGGCGAGAGCAGGCAGCACGCGCCGCTGCAGGCGATGAAGCAGCACGCCACCCGCGTGGACCCCAGCCGCCGCACCGCCAGCCCGCCCAGCACCGAGCCCACGGCGCCCAGGCCGATGACGGCAAAGGACATCCACGACTGCGCCGCGCCCGCCAGGCGCGTGCCCACGATGGCCGGCACCAGCACCCAGAAGGTGTAGAGCTCCCACATGTGGCCGAAGTAGCCGCCGGCCGAGGCCCTCACTTTCACATCGCGCCAGATGCACGACAGTCCGGTGAAGTGCAGGCCGGCCGGGCGCGGCGGCCGGGGCTTGTCCGGCACCAGCGCATAGAGCAGCAGCCCGCCAGCGGCGGCCAGCGCGGCGACGCAAAGCATCACCTGCTGCCACGGCCAGTGCGTGCCCAGGGCGCGCATGGCGTGCGGCGCGGCCGTGCCCAGCATGAGCGCCCCCACCATCAGGCCCAGCGCGTTGCCCAGGCCGCGCGTCCACCAACTCGCCGCGATCTTCATGCCCACGGGGTAGATGCCGGCCAGGAAGAAGCCGGTCAGGCCGCGCAGTGCCAGCAGCAGCGTCCACGACGGCGGCAGCAGCGCCGCGGCCACCATGCAGGCCGCGCCGGCCAGGGCGCACAGCAGGAACACCAACCGCGCCGACCAGCGGTCCGCGATCGCCAGCAGCGCGAACACCAGCGTGCCGGCGATGAAGCCCATCTGCACCACGGAGGTCAGGCTGCCCACGGCCTGCGCGGGCAAGCCCAGCTCGCGCTGCAGGTCCGGCATCACGGCGTTGACGGCGAACCACAGCGAGGTGCTGGCGAACTGCGACACGGTGATCACGGGCAGGATGCGCCGCGGCACGGGCGCATCGGCGGCGGCAGCGGCAAGCGGGGTGTTCAAAGCCATGGCGCATAAGCTTAAGCGCCGTGCGCACCGCCCCGGTGCGGGCGCTGCGGCGCCATTGCGGCCCAATTCGGAAGGCATGGCGACCCGCTCCAGGCCCCGTGGCGGGCGTGTCCCGGCCGGTATGGCCCTGCGGCCGCGCGGGCAGGCCGTGGCGGACCGCGATAATCGCCCCCATGCGCGTCTTCCGCGGTTTTCACCATCCCGGCATAGCGAGCGCCTGCGCGCTCACCATCGGCAACTTCGACGGCGTCCACCGCGGCCACCAGGCCATGCTGGCGCTGCTCACCAACGAGGCCCGCCATCGCGGCGTGCCCAGTTGCGTGCTGAGCTTCGAGCCGCATCCGCGCGACTTCTTCGCGCAGCGCACGGGGCAGCCGCAACTGGCGCCGGCGCGCATCGCCAACCTGCGCGACAAGCTCACCGAGCTGGAGCGCTGCGGCATAGACCAGGTGGTGATCCTGCGCTTCGACCAGCGCTTTGCCGCCCTCTCGCCGCAGGCCTTCGTGGACGAGGTGCTGGTGCAGGGCCTGCACGCGCGCTACGTGCTGGTGGGCGACGACTTCTGCTACGGCGCCAGGCGCGCCGGCGACTACGCCACGCTGGACGCCGCGGGCGACGCCGCCGGCTTCGACGTGGCGCGCATGCTCAGCTACGAGGTGCATGGGCTGCGCGTGTCCAGCTCCGCGGTGCGCGAGGCGCTGGCGCAGGGGAACATGGAGCAGGCGGCCGTGCTGCTGGGGCGCCCCTACAGCATCAGCGGCCACGTGATGCACGGGCGCAAGCTCGGCCGCGACCTGGGCTTCAGAACGCTCAACCTGCGCTTCGACCATCCCAAGCCGGCAGCCATGGGCATCTTCGTGGTCCGCGTGCACGGCCTCACCGACCAGCCGCTGCCCGGCGTGGCCAGCCTGGGCGTGCGCCCAACGGTGGAGGACGCCGGGCGCGTGCTGCTGGAAACGCACTGCCTGGAGTGGCCGCTTGGGCTGGAGGCAGGCTACGGCAAGTGCATCCGCGTGGAGCTGCTGCACAAGCTGCACGACGAGCGCCGCTACCCCTCGCTGGACGCGCTGCGCGCGGCCATAGCCCAGGACGAGACCGACGCGCGCGCGTGGTTCGCGGCGCATCCGGCGCCCTGAGCCGGCAGGCTCACCGCCTTCATCGGAGGTACGACCCATGGCACGTGCAACGGGTCTGCAAGTACGGGAAGGCCAGGCTGGCGCGCCGCTGTCTGCGCAGCACAAGCGCTTCAACAGCCTGGTGCGGCGCATCGCCGAGGCGCGCAAGACGCTGCAGGACTGGCCGCAGGCCATTGCCGCGTACCGGGGCTCGCGCGAGCAGGTGTTGCGCCCGCTGCTGGACTCGCTCAGCGGCACCCAGCGGCAATGGGCCTTCGCGCTGGACGCCCTGCTGGAACAGCGCGGCTGGACCAAGGTGGAGCGCGAAACGATGGCCGAGCTGATCTGCGAAGCCGCCGGTGGCCTGCTCGACATGGATGAGGGCGACGACGAGATCAAGGCTTTGTTCGACAAGCATGCGGACCTGAGCTTCGACGACGAACAGCAAGAGTCGGTGCACGCCCTGAAGGCAATGGCCGAGCACATGACGGGGCTGGACCTGGGCGACGGCGACGACATCCGCAGCCAGGAGGATCTGATCGAGCGCATGCGCCAGCGCCTGCAGCAGCAGGCGGCCGAAGAGGCGGTCCGTCAGGACGAGCAGGAAGCCGCGCGCGCCGCCCGCCCGGCCAAGCGCAAGACGGCCGCGCAGCTCAAGCGCGAGACCGAGGCGCAGCAGGCCACGCAGTCCGTGCGCGAGATCTACCGCAAGCTCGCCAGCGCGCTGCACCCGGACCGCGAGGCCGACCCCGAGCGGCGCGCGGAGAAAACCGCCCTCATGCAGAAGGTCAACCAGGCGCACGAGGCCGGCGACCTGCTCACGCTGCTGGAGCTGCAGTTGCAGATCGAGCAGATAGACGACGACCACGTCGCCCGCGCCGACCCGCAGCGCCTGAAGCACTACAACAAGGTGCTGGCAGAGCAGCTCGACGAATTGCAGGCCGAGCTGCTGCACGTCGAGGCCGGGTTCGGCGTGGAGTTCGGCCTCCTGCCCGGACAGGTCACCCACCCTCGCCAGCTTGGCCCGCTGCTGGAGGGCCAGCGCCACGAGCTGCAGGCCAGCATGGCGCAGGCGGCCCGTGACCTGATGCGGCTGCAGGACAAGGCCGCGGTCAAGCGCATGCTCAAAGCCGAGCGTCGGCGGCTGAACCAGCCGGACTTCCCGGGCTTCGATTCCTTCTGACCGCCGCGCACCCGGCGCGCCACCGGGGCAGCCCTTAAAATCAGGGGATGCCCTCTTGCCTCTTCCTGACGCAACTGCGCCGCTGGCACGCCTGCACCCGGCGCCAGGCCACGCGCGACCGAATTTAAAAGCCGGCCGCCCATCGGCGCGTCGGCCCTGCCCCCAGGGCAACACGCACGCGCCGCACCGCTGAACACCGCCCGCGGCGGGAGCGCCTTCCTCTTGTGCGCGCCCGCCCAAAGCCACCCAGACACGCCGGCCGCGACCGCGCCACCGCCATGAACGACTCCACCGCCGCTGCTCCCGACACCTCCACGGCCCCCGCCACGGACTACCGCGCCACGCTGAACTTGCCCGATACGAGCTTCCCGATGCGGGGCGACCTGCCCAAGCGGGAGCCGGGCTGGGTGAAGGAGTGGGAAAGCCAGGGCCTCTACAAGCGGCTGCGCGAGGCGCGCTGCGGCGCCCCGCGCTTCGTCCTGCACGACGGCCCGCCCTACGCCAACGGCAAGCTGCACATCGGCCACGCGGTCAACAAGATCCTCAAGGACATGATCGTCAAGTCCAAGCAGCTGGGCGGCTTCGACGCGCTGTACGTGCCGGGCTGGGACTGCCACGGCCTGCCCATCGAGAACCAGATCGAGAAGACCCACGGCCGCGGCCTGCCCCGCGACGAGGTGCAGGCCAAGAGCCGCGCCTACGCCGGCGAGCAGATCGCGCAGCAGATGGCCGACTTCAAGCGCCTGGGCGTCATCGGCGACTGGGAGCACCCCTACCGCACCATGGACCGCGGCAACGAGGCCGGCGAGATCCGCGTGCTGGGCAGGCTCATGGAGCGCGGCTACGTCTACCGCGGCCTCAAGCCCGTGTACTGGTGCTTCGACTGCGGCAGCTCGCTGGCCGAGTTCGAGATCGAGTACGCGGATAAAACGTCGCCGACCATCGACGTGGCCTTCAAGGCCGCCGACCCGGCCCGGCTGGCCGCCGCCTTCGGCCTGGCCGACCCCGACCTGCCCGCGCTGGCGCAGGACGCCTTCATCGTCATCTGGACCACCACGCCCTGGACCATCCCGGCCAACCAGGCGCTCAACCTCAACCCCGAGCTGCCCTACGCCCTGGTGCGCACGCCGCGTGGGCTGCTGGTACTGGCCGAGGCGCTGGTGGAGAAGTGCCTCGCGCGCTACGGCCTGGAAGGCGAGGTGCTCGCCACCACCGCCGGCCGCAACCTGGAGGGGCTGCAGTTCCACCATCCGTTCGCGGACGTGGACCCGGGCTTCGCGCGCACGGCCACCGTCATCCTGGCCGACTACGCCACGGCCGAGGACGGCACCGGCATCGTCCACTCCGCGCCCGCCTACGGCGTGGACGACTTCAACTCCTGCCTCGCGCACGGGATGAAGTCCACCGACATCCTCAACCCCGTGCAGGGCAACGGCGTGTACGCGGCCGACCTGCCCCTGTTCGGTGGCCAGTTCATCTGGAAGGCCAACCCCCACATCGTCCAGGCGCTGCAGGACGCCGGGCGCCTCATGGCCACCTCGCAGCTGCAGCACAGCTACCCGCACTGCTGGCGCCACAAGACGCCGGTGATCTACCGCGCCGCGGCACAGTGGTTCGTGCGCATGGACGAGGGCGAAGGCGTGTGCACCGTCAACAAGGCCCCGGGCACGCTGCGCCAGATCGCGCTGCAGGCCATCGACGCGACGAGCTTCTACCCCGAGAACGGCCGCGCGCGGCTGCGCGACATGATCGCCAACCGCCCCGACTGGTGCATCAGCCGCCAGCGCAGCTGGGGCGTGCCGCTGCCCTTCTTCCTGCACAAGGTCACGGGCGAGCTGCACCCGCGCACGCTGGAGTTCGTGGAGCGCGCGGCGCAACTGGTGGAGGCCGGCAACATCGAGGCCTGGAGCAAGCTGGACCCGGCCGAATGGCTGGGCGACGAGGCCGCCGACTACGCCAAGAGCACCGACATCCTGGACGTGTGGTTCGACTCCGGCTCCACCTTCTTCCACGTGCTGCGCGGCAGCCACGCCGGCCAGGGCCACGCCAGCGGCCCCGAGGCCGACCTGTACCTTGAAGGCCACGACCAGCACCGCGGCTGGTTCCACAGCTCGCTGCTGATCGCCTGCGCGCTGGAGGGCCGCGCGCCCTACAAGGGGCTGCTCACGCACGGCTTCGCGACCGACGGCCAGGGCCGCAAGATGTCCAAGAGCCTCGGGAACATCGTCGAGCCGCAGTCGGTGAGCAACAAGCTGGGCGCGGAAATCATCCGCCTCTGGTGCGCCTCCACCGACTACTCGGGCGACCTCAACATCGACGACAAGATCCTCGCCCGCGTCGTCGATGCCTACCGCCGCATCCGCAACACGCTGCGCTTCCTGATGGCCAACGCCTCGGACTTCGACCCCAAGGCCGACGCCGTGCCGCTGGAGGAGCTGCTGGAGGTGGACCGCTACGCCTTGAGCCGCGCCTCGCAGATGCAAAGCGAGATCCTGGCGCACTTCGACCGCTACGAGTTCCACCCCGTGGTGTCCAAGCTGCAGGTGTACTGCTCGGAAGACCTGGGCGCCTTCTACCTGGACGTGCTCAAGGACCGGCTCTACACCACCGCGCCCAAGTCGCACGCGCGGCGCAGCGCGCAGACGGCGCTGTGGCACATCACGCACGCCATGCTGCGCTGGATGGCGCCCTTCCTGAGCTTCACGGCCGAGGAGGCGTGGAAGCACTTCGGCGGCGGACAAACCATCTTCACCGAGACCTACTGGCCCTTCACCCAGGCCAACGAGGCGCTGCTGGCGCGCTGGCAGCGCGTGCGCGAGATCCGCGACGCGGTGAACAAGGCCATCGAAGCCGTGCGCAGCGCCGGCGGCGTGGGCTCCTCCCTGCAGGCCAACGTGAAGCTCACGGTCAACGAGGAGGACTTCGCGCTGCTGTCCTCGCTGGGCGACGACCTGAAGTTCGTGCTCATCGTGTCGGTGGTCGAGCTGGTGCGCGGCGCGGAGCTGGCCATCGAGGTCACGCCCTCGTCCGACCAGAAGTGCGAGCGCTGCTGGCACTGGCGGGCCGACGTGGGCGCGGACGAAGCGCACCCGACGCTGTGCGGCCGCTGCGTGAGCAACCTCTTCGGCGCGGGCGAGCCGCGCGTGGTGGCCTGACCGTGGCCGGCGGCAAGGCGGCTGCGAAGCCCAAGCTGGTCAAGAGCCCTGCGGCCCCCAGCGCGTCCGGCGCGCCGGGGCTGCTGCTGTGGCTTGGGCTGGCGGTGCTGGTGGTCGTGATCGACCAGCTCAGCAAGACGCTGATCCTGGGCTGGTTCCAGTACGGCGAGGGCCGTGCCATCACGAGCTTCTTCAACCTCGTGCGCGCGCACAACACGGGCGCGGCCTTCAGCTTCCTGGCGCATGCGGGCGGCTGGCAGCGCTGGTTCTTCACCGCGCTGGCGCTGGCGGCTTCGGCCTTCATCGTGTGGATGCTCAAGAAGCACCCGGGGCAGAAGCTCTTCTGCTTCGCCATCACCATGATCATGGGCGGCGCGCTGGGCAACGTGATCGACCGCCTCATGCACGGCTACGTGGTGGACATGCTGGACTTCCACCTCGCCGGCCGGCACTTCCCGGCCTTCAACCTGGCCGACAGCGCCATCACGCTCGGGGCGATCTGCCTGATCGTGGACGAGCTGCGGCGCGTGCGCGGGGCCAAGTAGCGGCACCCCGCGCCGCCCAGCGGCCGGCGCGCTTTCAGCGCACCGGCACCATGCCCCCGTCCACCACGCCCAGCGCCTTGTGCAGCACGGGGCTGGCGTCGGCCGCAGGCGTGAGGCGCTGGCGGCGCATCACGGCCTGCAGCCCGTCGGCGCTGCCGAAGGCCTGGGCGTAGCGCCGGGCCAGGTCGGCGGCAAGCTGCTCCAGCGCCGCGGCGGGTAGCGCCGGCGGCGGCGCGTCGAACACCCGGCGCGCCGGGCCCAGCAGCTCGCAACCGGCTGAAGTCATGTCCACCACCGCGCCGCGCAGGTCGGCTTCCACCTGCGCCGCGCCGCCGCCCCCACGCGGCACCAGAAACCCGCCCAACGCCACGTAGCGGTGCCCGCCCTCCTGCGCCTGCGCCAGCAGCCAGCCGCTGCGCTCGCGCCCCTCCACGGCCAGCGCCGCCGGGCAGGCCTTGAGCACGTCCGCCGGCAGCGGCTCGAACTGCACCCGCCCAACGGGAAAACGCAGCCCAAGCACGGGCTCCTGCCCAGCAATGGGCAGCTCCTGGGCCGACGCGGCCACGGCCGCCATGGAGAAAACCGCCCACCCGGCGGCGCGGCAGGTGCCGCGAAAGACGCGCTCGAACGACAAACGCAAAGCCATTGAAACCTCCTGCAAGCCGCGCATGGTGGGCGTGACGCAATTGGCAGCGCCCCCAGGACTAACCCCATGCACTGGGGTTTCCCATGTCCCCTACCCTGCCACGCACCAGCATCACGTGGAGGAAGCATTCATGGCGTCCGAACCGTTCCACAGCGGCTCCGTGCCGGCAACAACAGGCGCTGCCGGCGCCGCCGCGCAGCCACCCTCGGCCCTCTCCATCGAGCTGCGCACGCTGCGCTGGTCCGACCCGCTGCGCTGGCTGGCCCTGGGCTGGCGCGATTTCACGCGCTGCCCGGGCCTGGGGCTGTTCTACGGCGCGGCCTTCGTCGCCATGGGCTACGCGCTCATGAAGGTGTTCGAGGAAGCGCCGGCCTACGTGCTGGCGCTCTCGGCCGGCTTCCTGCTCGTGGGCCCCTTCCTGTGCCTGGGCCTGTACCAGGCCAGCCGCCACCTGGAGCGCGGCGAGCAGCCCGACTTGGGCGACTCGCTGCTGGCCTGGGACACGCGCACCGGCACGCTGGCCCTGTTCGGCGGCGTGCTGCTGGTGCTGGAGATGATCTGGGGCCGCGCGGCCATGATCGTCTTTGCCGTGAGCTTTGACGGCATGCCGGACTTCAAGGGCTCGCTGACCATGCTGGCCGAGCCGGAGAACCTCGCCTTCACCATCACCTACCTGGCCGTGGGCGCGGTGTTCGCGGGGCTGATCTACGCCGTCAGCGTCGTCTCCATCCCCATGATCCTGGACCGCCAGACCGACGCCATCACCGCCGGCCTCACCAGCTTGCGGCTGTGCCTGACGCAGCCCGGCGTGATGCTGTTCTGGGGCGCGCTCATCACGCTGCTGGTGGTCGCCGCCATGCTGCCCTTCTTCGCCGGGCTGCTGGTGGTCGGCCCCTGGCTGGGCCACGCCTCCTGGCACGCCTACCGCGGCGCGGTGGCGGCCGAGCAGCCGACAACCGACGCCGCGGCGGATGCGCCTCAGGCCGCCGACGGCGCGCCGCGCGACATCTCGATGTGAGGGATGTCGTCCTCCAGGTAAGTCTCCCCCTCCGCCCGGAAGCCGTGCGCCTCGTAGAAGCGCTGCAAATGGGCCTGCGCCGAGATGCGCAGGCCATGCCCCGGGTGGATGCGCGCACTCTCGCGCAGGCCTTGCGCCACCAGCGCGTGGCCCACGCCGCTGCCGCGCACCGCGGCTGAGGTGACGACGCGGCCCATGGAGGCCTCGCCGTACTTCAGCCCCGGCGGCACCAGGCGCAGCGCCGCCTGCAGCCGGCCCTCCCCGTCAAAGCCCAGCAGGTGGTGGCAGTGCAGGTCGGCCCCATCGGGGTCCAGGTACACGCAGTTCTGCTCCACCACGAAGATCTGCGAGCGCAGTTGCAGCAGCGCGTAGAGCGAAGCCACGTCCAGCGCCTCAAAGGGCTCGCAGCGCCAGCGCAACCGCTGGGCCTGCGCCTGGGCTGGAGTCACGTCGGCCACGGCGCTCATGGCAGGAGCACGCTGCAGCCGGTGGTCAGCCGCGCTTCCAGGTCACGGTGCGCTTGGGCCGCGTCGGCCAGCGCGTAGCGGCGCTCCACGGGAATGGCCACGGCGCCGGAGCCGACCACTTCGAACAGCTCGTCGGCCATGGCCTGCGTGGCTTCGCGGCTGGCCAGGTGGGTGAACAGCGTCGGCCGCGTCAGGTACAGCGATTTTTTCGCCAGCAGGCCGATGTCCACCGGCGGCACGGGGCCGGAGGAGGCGCCGAACAGCGCCATCAGGCCGAAGGGCCGCAGGCACTGCAGCGAGCGCTCGAAGGTGTCGCGGCCCACGGAGTCGTACACCACCTTCACGCCCGCGCCGCCGGTGATCTCGTTGACGCGCGCGACGAAGTCCTCCTTGGAGTAGTCGATGGCGTGTGCCGCGCCGTTGGCCAGCGCCAGCTCGCACTTGGCCTGGGAGCCGGCCGTGCCTATAAGCTGCAGGCCCAGCGCCTTGGCCCATTGGCAGGCGATCAGGCCCACGCCGCCCGCCGCGGCATGGAAGAGCACGTGGTCGCCGGGCTGCAGGCCTTGCGCGGGCAGCGTGCGGCGCAGCAGGTACTGCACCGTCAGGCCCTTGAGCATCATGGCCGCGCCCGTCTCGAAGTCGATGCCGTCGGGCAGCCTCACCACGTGCGTGGCCGACATCACGCGCGCCGTGCAGTAGGCGCCGGGCGGCTGGCTGGCGTAGGCGGCGCGGTCGCCGGGCTGCAGGTGCGTCACGCCGGGGCCCACGGCCTCGATGACGCCCGCGCCCTCCATGCCCAGGCCGCCGGGCAGCGGCTGCGGGTAGGTGCCCAGGCGGAAGTACACGTCGATGTAGTTGAGCCCGCAGGCGTGGTGGCGGATGCGCACCTCGCCCGGGCCGGGCTCGCCCACGGCCACGGGCTGCAGCTCCAGCACCTCGGGGCCGCCCGCGCGGGCAAAGAGAATGGCTTTCTCGTTGGGATGGGTCACAGGGAAGTCTCCGGTTGGTCGGCGTGCCGCCGGGCTGCGCCCGGCGCCGCGGCCCCACGCGGCCCAATGCAGCCCTGCACAACCCAAAGGGCGGGCCTGGGCCTTGCCACGCGGCGGGCGCCGGCCGGCATGCGCGCCGGCAGCCGGTTATGGTGCCATGCCCTGACGTACCGGCCGCTTCACGCGGCTGCTCCATGCGCCGCCTCACCACCGCCCCCAACCTCGCCATCGCCACCCTGTGGGCCGAGCTGCTGACGCAGTGCGGCGTGGACGCCCAAGTGCAGCGCGCCTGGGCCGGCAGCATCGCCGGCGAGATCCCGCCGGACCAGGCGCTGCCGGAGGTCTGGGTGATGGACGACGACCGCCTGGAGGAGGCCCGCGCGCTGCTGCGGGCGCAGCAGAACCTGCCCGCCCAGCACTGGCGCTGCGCCGCCTGCGGCGAGCAGGTGGACGGCCCCTTCGGCCAGTGCTGGAACTGCGGCGCGCTGCGCCCGCAGGGAGACGCACTGTGACGCGGCTGTCCCCCCGCACCGCCTTGCTGCTGACGCTGCCGCCCCTGCTGTGGGCCGGCAACGCCGTGGTGGGCCGCCTGGTGGTGGGCAGCGTGCCGCCGCTGACCATGAACTTCCTGCGCTGGGTGCTGGCCGCGCTGCTGCTGCTGCCGCTGGGCTGGCGCGTGCTGCGCGCGCCGGGCGACCTGCGCACACGCTGGCCCTACCTGCTGCTCACCGGCACGCTGGGCGTGGGCATGTACAACGCGCTGCAGTACCTGGCGCTGGTGAGCTCCACGCCCATCAACGTCACGCTCATCGCCTCCAGCATGCCGGTGTGGATGCTGGCCGTGGGTGCCCTCTTCTACCGCGAGCACCCGGGACCCAAGCAGATCCTGGGCGCGCTGCTGTCGCTCACGGGCGTGCTGTTCGTGATCGCGCGGGGCGACCCCCACGCGCTGCTCTCCGTGCGCTTCGTGCGCGGCGACCTGTACGTGATCGTGGCCATCATCGCCTGGGCCTTCTACAGCTGGCTGCTGGCGCGCCCGCCGGGCGCCATGCGCGGCGACCACAAGCCTGCCTGGCATTGGGCCGAGGCGCTGCTGCTGCAGGTGCTGTTCGGCCTGTTGGGCGCGGGTGCCGCCGCCGCCCTGGAGCAGGCCGCGGGCACCTACGCCATACGCTGGGACCGCGGCTGGACCTGGGCGGCGCTGGCCTACGTGGCCGTTGGGCCGGCCGTGCTGGCCTACCGCTGCTGGGGCCTGGGCGTGGCCACGGCCGGGCCGGCGCTGGCGGCCTTCTTCAGCAACCTCACGCCGCTGTTCGCCGCGCTGATGTCGGCGGCCGTGCTGGGCGAGCCCCCGCGCTGGTACCACGGGGCGGCCTTCGTCCTGATCCTGGCGGGCATCGCGGTGTCGGGGCGGCGCGGCTGAGGCAACTTCACGAGCCCACACGCTGCGCTACATGCATCGGCGCACGCCGACGCCCCATGCCTGCGCTCAAAACCTCTGGATACACTGAAAACGCTGGTTTCCTGCCCAAGGAAACCCAGTGCCCGCCGTTTTGACGCGTGCTGCGCGACGGCGTCCAGCCCACCAACAGCAGATTCGAGGGAAGCACCGTGGCAAAGATTCTGGGTACCGCCTTTGGCGACATGATTGATGCCTCGCGCGTCACCGCCAGCAACGACACCATCAGCACCGGCAACGGCAGCGACACCATCTTCGCCAGCGGCGGCAGCGACCTCATCAATGCCGGCTTCGCCGCATCGGCCGCCTACTGGCGCTACGGCTACAACGACTACGACACCGTCAACTACAGCAGCGTGGGCCGCATCGTGGCCAACCTGCAGGCCGGCACGGTGGCCAAGTACAACGCCGCCGGCACGCTGCTGGGCACGGACACGCTGGTGGGCGTGGACACCATCGTCGGCACGGCAGGCAACGACTCCATCACCGGACGCGAGCGCTGGGGCGATTCCGAGGAGTTCCGCGCCAGCCTGGGCAACGACACCATCAACGGCATGGGCGGCCTGGACAGCGCCAACTACGGCGACTTTGGCCGCGTCAACGTGAGCCTGGCCGCCGGCACGGCCACCAAGGTCAAGGTCGACGGCAGCGCCGGCGGCGTGGACACGCTGCGCCAGGTGGAAATCATCGTGGGCACCAACGGCGTCGACACGATTGACGCCACCGGCTTCGGCGCCACCAGCGTCAACCGCAACTCCGAGGGCGACGGCTTCAACCTGCTGACGACGCAAAACGGCGCCGACGTCATCACGGGCAACGGCGAGACGGTGCTCAACTACAGCAACGCGGCGGGCTCGCTGAGCCTGAGCTTGGCGTCGCAGCAGGCGTTGGGCGGCACCAAGGGGGCCGTGGTGCTGGCCTACACCGCCTCCACGGGCGCCAGCGGCTACGGTGTCAGTACCGGTACCCAGGCCTCGGGCGTGAGCGGCATCCGCGGAGGCAACTTCAACGACACCCTGGTCGGCGGCGGCCACGTCAACACGCTGGGCTTCGCGGCCACGTCCACCGTGGGGGGCGACGCCAGCGCCGAGCGCTTCCGGGGCAACGGCGGCGACGATCTCATCGACGGCAAGACCGGCCTGGACCGTGCCGAATACAACACCGGCCAGCCCATGTCCGAAGGCGTCACGGTGAACCTGGCCAGCGGCATCGTCACCGGCGACGCCATCGTGGTGGGCACCGACACGCTGCGCGGCATCGAAGCCGTCAGCGGCACCTATCTCGACGACGTGTTCGACGCCCGCGGCTTCACGCTGAGCAATGCCACCACGGGCCGTTCGGCCAACTACGGCGACTGCATCGTGGGCGCGCCCAGCGGCGAGACGCTGGCCTCCACCGCGTTCAACGAGTACCGGCCCACGGGCGGCAACGACACCGTCATCGGCAACGGCGCCACGCGCGTGAATTTCGCCTCCATGGGCGTGGAAAAGCTCACCGGCAGCACGCCGTCCGTCATCGCCACCTTCACCAGCGCCTCGGCCGGCACCGCCGCCTACGGCATGACCGACGGTGGCCTGGGCACCGTGACCTTCAGCGGCGTCTACGGCGTGCAGGGCGGCCTGGGCAACGACTCGCTCACCGGCGGTGCCGGCTTCCAGGAACTGCGCGGCTACTACGGCAACGACACCCTGTCGGGTGGCGACGGCAACGACCGTCTCTATGGCTACACCGGTTCCACCACGGTGCTGACCAACCCCACCACCGCCTACACCGACGACGACCGCCTCGACGGCGGCGCCGGCAACGACCTGCTGCGCGGCGACTTCGGCAACGACGTGCTGCTCGGCGGCGCGGGCACGGACACGCTCGAAGGCGGCACGGGCAACGACACCCTCAACGGCGGCGCCGGCCAGGACTCGCTCACCGGTGGCGCAGGCAACGACCGCTTCGTCTTCGCCTTGCTGGCCGACGTCAACGGCAACACCAGCGCCACGTGCGACGTGATCACGGACTTCGTCGCCGGCCAGGACCTCATCGACCTCTCCGCGCTGGACGCCAACACCGCCAACGCCGCGGGCAGCAACGACGCCTTCACCGCCGTCATCGCCGCCACGGCCAACTTCACGGCGCCCGCGCAGCTCAAGCTCGTGGGCGGCGTGCTCTACGGCAACACCGACCTGAACTTCGCGACCAGCGAGTTCGCCATCCGCCTCACCGGCGTGGCCTCGCTGAGCACCGCCAACTTCGTGCTTTGACGCGCCTATCGCTGCCGCGCAGGCCGGCCCGGCGTGTGCGGCGGCTTTTTGACGCCGGCAGCACGCCGCGGCCTCAAGCCGCGGGCCCGCCGGTCGAATAGAGGTCCAGCCCGTCCCGCCGCGGGATGGAACAACGAGACCCGGAAGCCCACAGATGCCCACCCCCACCGGCTGGTCCGCGAACAACAGCGCGCCGCTGTCCAGCCGCACCGACGTCAACAGCCTCATCGACGGGCAGCGCTGGGCCACCGCCAACCTCTCCTACAGCTTTGCGGGGTCGGGCTCCGCGTGGTCCACCGACCCCAACAGCGGCTATGGCCCGCGCAGCAACACCACCGCGGAGCCCTGGAGCCCGGGCTATGCCGCGCTGTCCACCGACAACCGCGCCGCGGTGCGCACGGCGCTGGCCGCCTGGACCAACGTCAGCGGGCTGCGCTTCAACGAAGTGACGGAAACCGCCTCCGCCGTGGGCGACCTGCGCTTCGCCTTCTCCAACCTGAGCGACGCGCAGGCCTGGGCCTACGGGCCCTCCGACTCCGCCGCCGCCGGCGACGTCTGGTTCGACACCCAGGGCACGTCGCGCACCGACCCCTGGACGCCGGGCAGCTACGAATACCAGACCGCCATCCACGAAATCGGCCACGCGATCGGCCTCAAGCACCCCTTCGAAGCCGGCAGCAGCAACGCCCAGCTCATTGCCGCCTCGCAAAACACGCGCTCGCTCACCGTCATGAGCTACTCCGCGCTGCCCGGCCGCACCGACACCTGGTACTCCTTCGAGCCGACCACGCCCATGCTGCTGGACGTCGCGGCCATCCAGACGCTGTACGGCGCCAACCGCCAGTACAACGCCGCCAACACCACCTATGCCTTCTCCGGCATGGCCACCTACCACCAGACGATCTGGGACGGCGGCGGCACCGACACGCTGCGCTACGACAGCACCCTCGGCGGCCTGCTGGACCTGCGCGAGGGCCAGGCCAGCCGCCTGGGCCAGGCCGTCAACATCGAGAGCTACAGCGGCGTGCTGCAAACCGGCGTGAAGAACGTCTGGATCGCCTACGGCACGGTCATCGAGAACGCCACCGGCGGCAGCGGGGCCGACGAGATCATCGGCAACGACGCCGCCAACCTGCTGTTGGGCGGTGCCGGCAACGACAGCCTGCAGGGCGGCGCGGGCAACGACACGCTGGACGGCGGCGCCGGCAGCGACCGGCTCACCGGCGGCAGCGGCAACGACGTCTACACCGTGGATTCAACCGGCGACACCGTGACCGAGACCGCCACCGCCGCCACCGAGATCGACACGGTGCAGTCTTCCGTGACCTGGACCCTGGGCGCCAACCTGGAGTGGCTGACCCTCACGGGCTCGGCCGCCATCAACGGCACCGGCAACACCCTGGCCAACCGCATCACCGGCAACGCCGCCGCCAACGTGCTCTCCGGCGCCGCGGGCAACGACACGCTGTTGGGCGGCGCGGGCGCCGACACCCTGGACGGTGGCGCCGGCAACGACGCGCTGGACGGCGGTGCCGACATCGACACGGCCAGCTACGCCGCGGCCACCGCCGCCGTCACCGTCACCTTGAACCTACTGCCGGGCACCGCGCAGAACACCGGCGGCGCGGGCACCGACACCCTCACCGCGATCGAGAACCTCACCGGCTCGGCCTTCAACGACAAGCTCACCGGCACCGCCGGCGCCAACCTGCTGCAGGGCGGCGCCGGCAACGACACGCTGTTGGGCGGCGCGGCCAACGACACCCTGGACGGTGGCGCCGGCAACGACGCGCTGGACGGCGGCGCCGACGCCGACACGGCCAGCTACGCCGCGGCCACCGCCGCCGTCACCGTGAGCCTGCTGACGGCCCTTGCCCAGAACACCGGCGGCGCGGGCACCGACACCCTCACCGCCATCGAGAACCTCACCGGCTCGGCCTTCAACGACAGGCTCACCGGCACCGCGGGCGCCAACCTGCTGCAGGGCGGCGGCGGCAACGACGTGCTGCTGGGCGACGCGGGCATCGACACCCTGGCCGGCGGCGCCGGGCTGGACACGCTCACCGGCGGCGCGGGCGCCGACACGTTCGATTTCAACGCCCTGGCCGACAGCGGCGCGACGGCCACGACCTGCGACGTCATCTCCGACTTCAGCCTCGCGCAGGGCGACCGCATCGACCTGCGCGACGTGGACGCCAACGCTTCCATCGCGGGCGTGCAGCACTTCAGCGGCCTCGTCGCATTGAGCGTGGCCTTCAGCGCGCCGGGGCAACTGCACTTCGATGCCGCAGCGCACCTGCTCACCGCCAACACCGACACCGACCGCGACGCCGAATTCGTGCTCAAGCTCACCGGCGTGAGCAGCCTGAGCGCCGCCGGCCTGTGGCTGGCCTGATGCCGCAACCGCGCCGGGCCTGAGCCCGTCGCGCGAGCGCGCCGCTCAGCCGCGCAGGTGCGCGTCCACCAGCGGCGCCAGCACCTGCGCGTGCCGATGCGCCAGGTCGTGCCCGCCGCCGGGATGCATGTGTAGCCGCGCGTTGGGCAGCAGCCCCTGCAGCCGCTGGCCCACGGCTACGGGGCTGATGGGGTCGTTGTCGCCCCACAGCAGCAGCGCCGGGGCCGTGACCGCGCCCAGGCGCGGCGCCAGGTCTTCGGCATAGCTTTCGAACCAGCGCGGCAGCGATGGGTTGGCGGCGAAGAAGTCCGGGCGCCAGTCCTGCGCGCCGACGCCGGCCATGTCCACGCCGCCGGAGGTCACGCACAGCACCAGGTGCGTCACCAGCGCCGGCCGCGCCAGAGCGGCGCGCAGCGCTACCGCCCCGCCCATGGACTGCGCCACCAGCGCGCAGGGGCGGTCGATTTCCGCCAGCACCAAGTCCACCAGGCCGTCGAAACCTTGCACGTCCGAGCGCGCCGGCACGTCGCCGAAGCCCGGCCAACCGAGCAGCTTCCTTTGCGCGGGATGGTTCACGTGATCAGACATGGGCTGCCAGAAATCGGCGCGGCCGGTGGCACCGGGGAGGAATATTATTTTTTCAGGATTTTTCATTGAAATTCCTCGGATCCTATAACGGCAGGTTTTCTTGAATTATTAGCCACACAAAAGCTCTCGCATTTTTAGGCGGACGCATGCCTATGCCGTAAAGCAACGAAGCGACCAACCCGGTGACGCCTTTCATTTGCGGCCTCCCTATTGCGTCCCGCCCACCACCGCAAAAACTTATTTAAATACAAGCCCCAAGAACAAAATCCCCCATGAAATACTCATGAGGGATTCTTCAAAATCAATCAGGAAACAGCTTTCCGATTTCCCGACACCTGCCCGGCACGCTTCGCGTGCCGCCGCGCTCACTCCGTGAGCGACTGCCTCCACCGCGCCCTCAGCGGCTCCAGCACGTAGTCCAGGAAGCTGCGCTCGCCCACGCGCACGAGGACGTCCACCGGCATGCCCGCGCGCAGCGGGGAGTTCACGGTGGGCAGCTTGGCGCGTTCGCCGTCGGGGATGGTGATGCGCGCCAGCAGGTAGGGCGTGCCCGACCGCTGGTCCTCCAGCTTGTCGGCCGACACGGTGAGCAGCTCGCCGTTGAGGTCGGGCAACCTCACCCGGTCGCTGCTGGAGAAATGCAGTTGCGCCGACTGGCCCACCTTGAGCTTGTTGGCCATGTTCACCGGCAGCTTGGCTTCCACCAGCAGCGCGTTGTCCTGCGGCACGATCTCCAGCAGCCGCTCGCCCGGCGCCACCACGCCGCCCACGGTGTGCACCGCCAGCCCAACCACCTGGCCCGCCACGGGCGCGCGCAGCTCGGCCTGCTGCAGCCCCGTGGTGAGCGACACCACGCGCGCCTGCAGCGCGGCCTCGTCGTGCACCAGCGTGGCACGCTCGGTTTCCAGGTCGCGCACCTGCTCGCGCTGGCGCCGCGACAGTGCGGCCGCCGACTCCTCGATGCCGCGCTGCGTGCGCAGCGCGTCGGACTCGCTGTGCGCGATGTTGGTCTTGAGCTCGGAGATGGAGCGGTCCAGGTCTAGCAGCCGCAGCTTGGGATAGTTGCCCTCCGCCACCAGCTCCACCAGCGCGTCGCGCTGCTGCTGCAGGATGGCGAGCTGGTCGCGGTAGCCCGCGGCCAGGCGGCGGTGGCCCTCCAGCTCGGCTTCGAGCTGCGCCTTGCTGGCCTGCAACTGCTGCAGCTCGGCATGGCGCGCACCCTGCTGCGCCTGCAGCAGCGACTGCTGCGCCACGCCTATGGCCTGGAAACGGGCGTCCGCGGGCAGCGCCGAGGCGGGCAGCCGGTCGCGCCCACCGGCGGCGGCTTCGAGCCGGCCCAGCGCCGCGCGCGCCAGCGCCTGCTGCGCCTGCGCGGCGTCCAGCTCGGCCTGGATCTGGCGCACGTCCAGCTTGAGCAGCAGTTGCCCGGCCTGCACGTTGTCGCCCTCGGCCACGTGCAGCGAATCGATGCGCCCGCCGCTGACGTGCTGCACCACCTTGCGCTGGTCGGCCACGGCCACCATGCCCATGCCCGGCACCGCCTGGTCCAGCGGCGCCAGCGCCGCCCAAGCCAGGAAGCCGCCAAAGCCCAGCACGCCCACGCCCAGGCCCAGGCGGATCGCCGGCCAGGGATTGCCGTCGCGGCGCGATTGCGGATCGCGCGACAGCGCGTCAATGAATCGGTTCAGCATCTGGGGACTGCCTTCAAACGGGAGAGCCCAGGCGCGGGCCGGCGGCCACGGGGGCCGGGACAACGGCCGCACCCTGCGCGCCCTGTACGACAACGAAGCTCGACGGCGCGCCCTGCGGGGCCACCGGGGCGGCCGGCGCCGCGCCCTGCGGCGGCGCCTGCACAGCTCCCCCGCCCTGCGGCTGCTGCGCGTTGAGCGCCTGCAGCACCTTGTCGCGCGGGCCGAAGGCGGCGACCTGGCCGTCGCGCATCAGCAGGATCTTGTCGGTCAGCCGCAGCAGCGTGGTGCGGTGCGACACCACCACCACCGTGGCGCCGCGGGCCTTGCAGCCGGCCAGCGCCGCGGCCAGCGCGTTCTCGCCCACGTCGTCGAGGTTGGCGTTGGGCTCGTCCAGGATCAGCAGTTGCGGCTTGCCGTACAGCGCGCGCGCCAGGCCCACGCGCTGGCGCTGGCCGCCGGAGAGCGCCGCGCCGCCCGGGCCCACCGGCGTGTCGTAGCCCTGGGGCAGGCGCAGCACCATGTCGTGAATGCCCGCGGCCTGGGCGGCAGCCACCACCTCCTGGCTGTCGGGCTCGGCCAGGCGGGCGATGTTCTCGGCCACCGTGCCCTCGAACAGCTCCACGTCCTGCGGCAGGAAGCCGATGTGCGGCGCGAGCTGCTCGCGCGGCCAGGTGGC
This sequence comes from Azohydromonas lata, assembly GCF_034427735.1. NCBI lineage: Bacteria > Pseudomonadati > Pseudomonadota > Betaproteobacteria > Burkholderiales > Sphaerotilaceae > Azohydromonas > Azohydromonas lata. The sequence continues at coordinate 11,746 of NZ_JAXOJX010000015.1, read as the reverse complement.
GAGGTCCGCGCCGTCCAGCCGCACCTTGCCGGCCTGCGGCGTCCACACGCCCACCAGCACGCGCGCCACGGTGGACTTGCCCGCGCCGCTTGGGCCGATGATGGCCAGCAGTTCGCCCGGCTCGGCACTGAAGCTCACCTGCCGCAGCAGCGCCAGTTGCGAGCCCGGCGCGGCCACGGAGACGTTTTCCACCGTCAGCTTGCCCGCGGGCGCCGGCAGCGTCATGCGCTGCGCGGGTGGCGGCGACACGGCCAGCAACTGCTCCAGGCGCTGCTGCGCGTCGCGCGCGGCCACGATCTGGCGCCAGGCGCCGATGAGCATCTCCAGCGGCGACAGCGCGCGGCCCAGCAGGATGGAGGCGGCAATCATCATCCCGCCCGTCATGCGGCCTTCGAGCACCAGCAGCGCGCCCAGCCCCAAGGCCAGCGACTGCGAAAAGATGCGCACGAACTTGGTCACGGCCGTGATGCGCGCGGCCGCGGCGCTGGTCTCGGCCTGCAGGTCCAGCGCCTGGTCGCCCATCTTCTGCCAGCGCCGCTGCACGGCCGGCAACATGCCCATGGCCTGGATCACCTCCGCGTTGCGGAAGCTGTTGTTCATGTAGCCGGAGGCGCGGGCGTTGAGCTTGTTGGCCTCCTGCAGCGGGGCGTGCGTGCGCTTCTCGCTCCACCACAGCAGCAGCAGCAGCACGATGCACGAGCCCACCAGGAACAGGCCCAGCCACAGGTCGATCATGAAGCCCGCGGCCATGAACACCAGCGCGAAGGGGCCGTCGAAGAGCAGGATCAGCCCCGTGCCGGCCACGAACTGCCGCACCGTGGTGAGGTCGTTCATCGCCAGGCTGGGGTTGCCGCCGCGCGAGCGCGCGGCGTCGCTGAAGGCGGCCTCGAACACGCGCGAGGACAGCTTGTTGTCTATGGCGTGGCTGACCTGCTGCAGCACGGCCGAGCGCAAGTACTCCAGCGCGGCATAGACGGCGTAGAGCCCCGCGGCCAGCAGCGTGAGCATGGCCAGCGTCATCTCGTTGCGGCTGCCCAGCACGCGGTCGTAGACCTGCATCATGTAGACGGAAGGCACCAGCAGCAGCGCGCTGAGCACGAAGCTGAAGCTGCCCGTGGCCAGCATGCTGGCGCGCAGGCCGCGCAGCACCTGCGCGATCTCGCCGGTGGAAGCTGCGGCGGCCGCGGAAGGCGGTTGGGGGGTCGCGGGTCGGGTCATGGAAAGTGGCTCAGGTCAGGCCCAGCAGCTGCAGGGCTCGCGGCAGCACGTGGCGGTGGAAATCGATGCGCTCGGCCACGGTGGCGCGGGCACGCTCGCGCAGCGCGCGGGTGTCTTCGCGCAGCAGGCGGCTCACGCCGTCGCGCAGCGCGGCCTGGTCGAAGAAGTCGAGGAGCCGGCCATTGACGCCGTCCTCGATGAACTCCTGCACCGGCGGCGTGGCCGAGCCCAGCACCGCGCAGCCGCAGGCCATGGCTTCGAGCATGGACCACGACAGCACGAAGGGGTACGTGAGGTAGCAGTGCACGCTGGAGACCTGCAGCAGCTTCACGTACTCGCCATAGGGCAGCGGCCCGGTGAAGTGCACGCGCTCGGGGTCGGGCCGGCCGCCTTCGGCCACGAGCCAGTCCAGGTGCGTGGCGTGCGGCTTGGGCGGCGCCGAGCCGTAGCTCACGCCCGTGGCGCCGGCCACCACCACCTGCAGATCAGGCTCGCGCGCCAGCAGCTGCGGCAAGGCGCGCATGAAGACGTGGAAGCCCCGGTACGGCTCCAGGTTGCGCGCCACGTAGGTCAGCACCCGGTCGCCGCGGCTGAGCACGCGGCCATTGGGCAGCGTGAAGCGCGCGTCGGGGTTTGGGCGCAGGTGGGTCAGGTCCAGCCCCTCGTGCAGCACCTCGATGAGCGGATGAAAGCGCTCGGGAAAGCGCGAGCGCTGCCACTGCGTCGGGCTCAGGCCCTGGTCGCAGTAGGCCAGCGCCTGGAGCTGGGTGTTGTTCTTGATGCGCAGGCGCAGCCTGTCGTCCTCGTTGACCGGGAACTCCGCGTCGAAGCCCACGTCGGCGCCGTTGCCGGCATAGAAGAACTCGAACAGGTTGATGAGCCGCGCGCGCGGGAACACGTCCTTGACGAACAGGCTCTCGCCCCAGCCGGGGTGGGCCACCACCACGTCCGGCGTGAAGCCCTTGCGATGCAGCTCCAACAGGGCGCGGGCCACGTCCTGCCCGCGGCGCACGGCGCGCTCGTGCTCGCGCAGGTAATGGTGGGTGTGGCGGCCGTCTTCCGGGCCGGGGGCGCGGTCGGGGTAGCCCAGCACCTTCACGCCGCGCGCATAGGTGCGCCCGCGCACGCGCTCGGCCGAGCCCAGGGCCACGACCTCGCAATCGCCGCGCGCGGCCAGCGCGGCGCTCAACAGCTTGAACTGGCCGGGGAAATTCTGGTGAATGAACAGCAGGCGCATGGAAGCCGAAAACCGCGGCGGCACCGCCGGCCCGGCCAGCGGGCGGCAGCACGAACTGAGAACCAATGGTGGAAATGAAGCGGCCGGCGCATCAGGCCAACCCCGGCCGCGCGAGATCGCGAGGGCCGGACCAGCCTCCGGTCACCTCAGGGCGCGGCGAGTGTAAACGTCGGTAATTTCAAGCAGCTTGCCGCGCAACAAGAGCGCGCCGGGAAAGGCGCCAGAGTTCACGCCAAGGACGCGCTGCGGCCGTCAAAGCCAAGGAAACCGGCTTCAGACGGCTCCCGCCCGCAAGGTTTCCGCCCGCAACGTCCGTGCTCAGAACGTGCCCGGATACGCCCCGCCATCCATGAGCAGGTTCTGCCCAGTGATGTAGCCCGCGTGCACGCTGCACAGGAAGGCGCAGGCGGCGCCGAACTCGTCGGCAGTGCCGAAGCGCCCGGCCGGGTTCTGCGCACGGCGCTCCTCGGCAATCTCCTCCACCGGGCGGCCGCTCTTGGCGGCGGCACCCTGCAGGGTCTGCCGGATGCGGTCGGTGTCGAAGGGCCCGGGCAGCAGGTTGTTGATGGTCACGCCGCGCGCCACCGTCTTGCGCGACAGGCCCGCGACGAAGCCGGTGAGCCCGCTGCGCGCGCCATTGGACAGGCCCAGGATGTCTATGGGCGCCTTCACCGCCGCGGACGTGATGTTGACCACGCGGCCCCAGCCGCGCGCCATCATCGGGTCCACCACCGCCTTCATCAGCTCGATGGGCGTGAGCATGTTGGCGTCCAGCGCGCGTATCCAGGCCTCGCGGTCCCAGTCGCGGAAATCGCCCGGCGGCGGCCCGCCGGCGTTGTTCACCAGGATGTCCACCTGCGGGCAGGCCGCCAGCGCGGCGGCGCGGCCCTCGGCCGTGGCGATGTCGCCGGCCACGGCCAGCACCTGCACGCCCGGCGGCGCCAGGGCGCGCAGCTCCTCGGCCGTGCGCTGCAGCGCCTCCTCGCCGCGTGCGGTGATGACGACGTTCACGCCCTCCTGCACCAGCGCGCGCGCGCAGCCCTTGCCCAAACCCTTGCTGGCCGCGCACACCAGTGCCCAGCGGCCTTGAATTCCCAGATCCATGTGCCCTTACCTCCGCTTGTCCAGCGGCGCGATGACCAGCGGCATCCGCGCCGTACCGGCCACCCGCCCCATGGAACACATGGAAAAGGGCTTGCCCGGAAGCAGTACGCCCAGGGCGATGGCGGCCAAAGGGCCGATCATGCCCGCCTGCGCCGCCACGGCCGGGCTGTGCGCCCTCTGGCCGGCATGAGCATCCCTATATCCCTATAGGGGCGAAGGTGCGCGCCGTGGCAGCGGGCAGCGACCGCCCAAGAACCGGCGCGGGCAAGGCGGCCACCTTCAGCGGGCCGCCGTACAAGGCGCCGCAGGCAGGGCCCGCGGCGCGGCCTGGACGTCAGGCGTGCTTGTGAGCGCCCTTGCGCTGGGTCTTGGCCAGGTGCTTTTGCGCACCGTGCTTGTGGGCCATGACGGCCTTGCCGCTCTTGTGCGCGTGGGCGGCCTTTTGGGCCTTGGCGGTCTTGGCGCTCTTGGCCGACAGGGCAGCGCCGTGGGCGGCGTGGTGGCTGGTGGCGGCCTGGGCACTGACGCCAAGCAAAGCGGCGGCGGCCAGGGCAATGATTCGCTTCATGAACACTCCGATGAAACAGCATGGCTCAGGACTTGAGCCCGGAAGAAAAGCGTAACCGATGGATTCATGCGCCTTGGCCCCGTGGCCCTCACGGCAAGCGCGCAGGCGCGGCGTAATGCCCACTTGCAGCGTCTGGCCTTTAGGCTTCAGGGCGGCGGCTGGCGCCACCGCCCTTGGCCAGCGGTCTCAGAACTTGCCCAGCACGTTGAGGAACAGGCCGCGGCTGCGGTAGCTCAGGTCCGTGAGGTTGTCGGAGAAGTCGGTGAAGTTGTAGCCCAGGCCCACCTTCACGTTCTCGTTGACGTGGTAGTAGGCTGCGGTGAGCAGCCCGCTCTTGCGCTCGGAGAGCTCGGCCGCACGCAAGCTGCGCAGCTCCAGCAGCCAGTCCCACTGGCGCACGAGCTTCCAGTCCACGCGCACCACGGCCAGGTCGGCCGTGCTCTTGAACCACGCGGCGCTGTCGTCGCGGCTGGGGCGCAGCTCGCCCACGCGGCGCGCGAGCTTGCCGCCCACGCTCCAGCGCGCGTTGAGGTCGAGCATCGCGTCCACGGCCAGCACCTGGCTGCGCTGCTGGAAGTCCACCCCCGTGCCGCTGACCACGGGCAGCGTGCCCGCCACCGTGGTGCCCGTGAGGCCGCTGCCGCTCTGGCCCGCGGCCAGCTGCCCCGGCGAGGACAGGTCGTACAGCCACGTGTACTTGAACAGCAGGTTGAGCCTGTCGTTGGCCACCGGGCGCCAGGCGTAGCCCAGCACCGCCTCGGTGTACTTGGCCCCGGCCAGCGCGCCGGAGCTGCTGTTGCTGTCGGCCCAGTTGAGCCGCCCCAGCCAGCGGCCGTCGGGGCCGTCCTGCAGGCTCGCGGAGTTCTTGAGCAGCCAGCTGCGCCGCGTCTCCAGCGCCGAGGCGTCGTGCCGGGTCTCGGCGCCGCCGGCCCAGCGCAGCCCGTCGTGCACGTAGCCCACGGTCAGGCCCAGCGCCTCGCGCTTGAGCGCGCCGGCGTTCTCGTACTCGATGCGCCCCTGCTCCGCCGAGGCGCCCAGCGTCCAGCGGTCGTCCACGGCCCACTGCAGCCCGTAGGCGCTCACCAGCCCGCTTTGCACGCCGGAGCTCTGGCGCTGCTCGGAGTAGACGTTGAGGTGGTCGGTGACGCGCGACTTCACGCCGCCTACCAGCGCCGCGCCGCGGGCGTTGAGCGTCTCGTCGGTGCGCCCGGTGTCGCGCGCGTAGGTCATGTACAGGTTGGTGCGGTCGTCGTACTGGAAGTCCGCGCCCGCCTTGCCCCCGGCCCCGCCGTCGCCCGCGGAGACTTCCCCGCGCAGGGCCAGCCGGTCGCTGACCTGGTAGCGCCCGCCCAGGCCCACGCGGTCGTTCTCCTGGCGCGTGCCGCTGCGGTTGAGCGTCTTCTGCACGAAGCCGTAGAGGCCCCAGCCCTCGCCGCTGTCGTGCTCCAGCCGCGCGACGGCGTCGGTGCGCTCGCCCAGCACCACGCCCGTGGTGGGCAGCAGCGGCGAGGTGTTGACGGCGTCCGTGCCCTTGCGGTCCACGCGCAGCCCGGCGCTCACGCTCCAGTGCTCGTCCAGGCGGCGGGCGGCGTGGGCCTCGGCGGCGTCGGTGTTGTAGCCGTGCACCTCGTCCTTGTGGTCGGCCTTCAGGCGCACCTCGGTGGCCTCGCCCACGGGGAAGGTGGCCGAGGCGCCGGCCTGGCGCGTCTCGTTGGTGGCCAGCTGCCCCGGCGCGGAGAAGCCCGCGCCGCGCTGCTGCGCGTAGGCCGCCACGCGGCCGTGGTCGGCCAGCTCGAACTCCGAGAGCTCGGCCTGCCCTTCCACGCGCCAGGCGTTGGCCGCAACGCCCTCGCCCAGCGCCGCGCCGCCGAAGTTGAAGCCCCCGTCCAGCGACTGCAGCGTCAGGGTGCCCGGCCCGTCGCTGCGCGCGGCCTCGGCCTTGACGTAGCTGAGCTCGCTCTTGCGCAGCAGCAGGTCCACGCCGGCCAGGCGCTGGTCGCCGCCGGTCTGGCGCTGGCGCGAGGCCGTCACGCCCAGGCGCACGCCCTCGCTGGCCCACCAGGCCACGCGCCCGCCGGTGGCCAGCGTGTCCAGCGAGGCGCTGCTGGCCGCCAGGTACTCGTAGTCCACCACCAGGTACACGGGCTGGCCGGCGTAGCCGCTCAGGGTGGCCAGCAGCGCGCTGGCGTCGGCCGTGCTGGCCAGCGGCGAGGTCAGCAGCAGCCGGCCCTGCAGGTAGTCCACCTCGTAGTCCGAGCCCGGGATGAGCGCGCGGCGCTGCAGCACCATGCCGGAGTCGCGGTCGCGGATCTCCACATAGGCCTTCTCCGCGCCGCGGCTCACGTCCTGGTGGCGCAGGTAGTACAGCGAGCCGCCCGTGCCGCGGAACTCCTCGCGCGCGGCCAGCGTGCCGGGCTCGGCGGCGTAGAGGTCCACGCGCAGCCGCGCGTCGCCGAAGGCCGTGGTCTCGTCGCCCACGTGGCGGGCGTGCAGCCCGTAGAGGCCGCGGTTGACCTGCGACAGCGTCGTGTCCTGGCCCAGCGTGAGCTTGTAGTTGCCCCACAGGGCGTGGGAGCGGCCGTCGTCCACGCGCACGTACATGCGGCCCTGGGTGGGTGCGTCCTCGACGGTGGTGGAGTCGTCGCCGAAGGTGCCCCAGCTGTCCACCGGGTCGATGCGGCGGAACAGCGAGGCGGGGTCCTTGCGGTCGAGGTTGCGCAGCATGTCCTTGAGCGCGCGCTCCTCGGTGTCGACGCTGGCGGTGAGCGTCCAGCGCTCGTCGAGCTGGCCCTTGCCGTAAAAGGCGATGCGGCCTTCGCTCCAGACGTCGTTCTGGTAGCGGTTCTTGTCGGCCGCCACCAGCGCCGTCGGCCCGCTGATGTGGTTGCGCCCCAGCGTGAGGTCGGCCTGGCCGACGAGGAAGAAGTCCTGCTTGGGCAACTCGAAGACGCGGCGGTAGACCTGCTCGCGGCCGTCGGCGTCGATGACGGCGATCTCGCCGCTGCTGACCTGGCGCGGCACCAGCTCCTGCAGCGCGAAGCGGCCGTTGTCGTCCACCGGCACCTCGAAGCCCAGCGCGCGCACGCGCTGGTCCTTGGCGATGCCCTGCCCGCTGGCGGTGACGGTGCCGCCGCGCACGGCGATGTTGGCCACGGCCAGCCGCGAGCTGCCGTAGGCCTCCATCAGGCGCTTGGCCAGCGCGGCCGGGCTCTCCTCGTCCTGCGCTCGGCGGCGCTCGGCCAGGCCCAGCACGATGTCGTCGGTCTCGTCGAAGCGGCCGGCGCGGTCGTAGACGCGCAGCCGGTAGAACAGCCGCGGCTGCGCCGCCGTGGCACCGGCCAATTCGGCCAGCTCCGCGGGCACGCGCCACTGCGCGCGCAGCGCGGCGTCCAGCGGCACGGTCTCCAGCAGTTGCGGCTGCATCGCGCCGTCGGCGCGGAAGATGCGCAGCTCCGCGCGCACCAGGTACAGCCGGTAGTTGCTGTAGCCGGCAAAGCTCACCGTCTGGCCCGGCACGGCCGCGGCGGGCCAGGCGGTGGCGTTGAGCCGGCGCTGGGCCGAGAGGCCGTCGTACTGCAGCCGCAGCCGGTCGTGCTCCAGGCGCACGTCGGTGCAGCGCTGGTGGTCGGCGCTGGACATGCCGGCGTTCTCCAGCGGCTGGCCGTCCACGGTGATGCGCACGGGCACGTCGGCGGGGTCCGCCGGCGTGAGCGCGGCGCACACCGTGGGGTCCACGCGCTTCTCTTCGGCCGGCAGCGCGACGGTGCGCGGCGGCGCCTGCTCCTGCCAGTACACGCGCACTTCGACGCGGCGGTTCGTGGGCCAGTTGGCGCGGTCGGCGGCCGGCGCGGCCGCGGGCTCGTCCGGGCCCCGGGACGTGGCCTGGAAGGCGCCGTCGTCCAGGCCCAGCTGCTGCACCAGGTAGCGGCCCACGCGCTGCGCGCGCGCCAGGCCCAGCGCCTGGTTGTCGGGGAAGCGCGCTCGCAATGCCGGCGCGATGGGCTGCGGGTCGGTGTGGCCGACGATCTCGAAGCGCAGCCCCGCTCGGCCGCGCACCTGGGCCACGACGGCGTCCAGCCGCGCGCGGTCGCCCTCGGCCAGCGCGTCCTCGCCGCTGGCAAAGCGCGGCGTGTGGCGGTCGCTGCGCGTGACGGCCGCGCCGGGCTCGGTGGCGCTGCGCTCGATGCGCTCCACGCGCGGGGCGCGCTCGTCGCCCAGCAGCACGGTGAGCTTGGGCAGCTCACGCTCGGCAGTGGCCGGCAGGTGGTCCACGCCGTCGATCTCGCGGGCCCGCGGGTCGGCGGCGCAGCGGTCGCTGAAGCGCCCGCGCTCCTGCGCGTCGCAGCTTGCTTCTGAGGGGCCGCCTTGGGCGGCCTGGGCCGCCAGGCCCATGGCCAGGCAGGCGCCGGCCACGGCCAGGGGCAGCGCCGCGCGGCGCAGGAGTACAGAGGTCATGCCGGGGACGGGACGGGAACGGGGACGGGAACCGAACAGGGGTTTCATCGCAGGGGCCTCCACCGCTCAGCGCCGCGTGGGCGGGGTGGAGGCCGACACGCGCTCGACCTCGATGTCCAGGTTGAACAGCGCCTGGCCTTGGGCCTGGCCCTCGGCGCGCCAGCGCTGCAGCAGCAGCTCGCGCACGGCGGCCAGGCGGGCGTCGGCCAGCGCGGCGTCCTCGCCGGCGCCGGCCTCGTAGGCCAGGCGCAGGATCGAGGGCCGCTCGCGCAGCGCCGCCAGGGCCTGCTCCAGGCGCGGCGCGTGCTCGGCCTTGAGCGTGAGCGCGCCGTCGTCGAAGGCGGCGGACTGCAGCGCCAGCTGCACCACGCGGTGCACGGTGGCGCCGAAGTTGACCTTCACCGCCTTGCCGCGCGTGATGCGCTCGGCCGCCGGGTTCTCGGTGGTGACGCGGTAGCCCGAGGGCAGCGTGCGCTCGTCGAGCTTGAGCACGAGGTTGGAGCCCGTGCCGTCCTTGGGCACCGCGGCGCAGGCGATGTGGTAGCGCCCAAGCGCGTCGGTGTTCACCAGCAGGCCGTTGACGGTGGCGATGCGCACGTTGGGCAGGCCGGGCTCGCCCTCGTCCTGCCAGCCGTTGGCGTTGCGGTCGTCGTAGACCTTGCCGATGACGTCGGTGCAGTCCAGCAGCGCGTCCGGCACCACGCGCACGGAGGCCGTGGCGTTGTTGGAGACGACGGCTCCGGCGCGCTGGGCCACCACGCTGTTGACGTAGTCGCCCTCGCTCACGCCGATACCCACGGCCAGCACCATCTGGATCCGCTTGGTTTCCCCCGCGTTGAAGTGCACGCCTTCCAGCGTGAGCTGGCGACCCTGCAGCAGTGCGCGCGCGGGCTGCACCGGCCCGTTGGGCAGCGACTGCACCGTCAGCGATCCGTCCATGAACTTGAAGCCCGGCGGCAGCGCGTCCAGCACCAGCACGCCGCCCATGGACGCGGTGCCGGTGTAGCGCGCGGTGATGCTGTAGGGCACGGGCTCGCCCTTCTTCACCGTGAGCTTGGGCGAGGTCTTGCGCAGCTCGATGAGGTGCGTGGCGGAGCCGTCGGGGTCCAGCGGCAGGTGGTTGTTGACGATGCTCTGCGCCGAGCGGCCCGTGCCCGGATAGAACGTGCTCAGGAAGTACGGCGCCGTGATGGGAAGCGCCGGCCTGCTCTGCGGCGAGACGGTGCAGGGGTCGATGTGGTCCTGGTCCTGCAGCGTGACGCCTGGCGCGGTGCAGTCCTGCATGCTCAACGTGCCTTCCGCGGGCGGGATGAGCGAGGAGACGCGGTAGCCCGCCGGCGGCGTGACCGTCAGCGTGTAAACGCCCGCCGGCGCGCTGGGCATCAGCATGAAGCGGTACTCGCCCGACGCCGGCGTCACCACCGTGTTGGTGCCTTCCAGCAGGTGCACCGCGGGGTTGAAGCCCGCGGGACCGGTGATGCGCACCGTGGCGCCGGCCACGGGGGCGGCGGACAGGCTGTCGTAGACCACGCCGCCCGGATCCAGCGGCAGGTCCTGGTGGACGACGGCTTGCGTGAGGCCGGCGTAGAGCTTGATGGAGTCGGCGTTGAGGCTGCCCGTCTGGGTCGGCAGCAGGCCGCCGCTGCGGTTGAGCGCCGGGTCGGTGGGCCACACGCCGCCCACGAGGTGGCCTTGCAGGTTGCGGAAGCGCACCACGTGGCGTCCGGCCGGCACGTCGTTGAAGACGTATTCGCCCTGGCTGCCGCTGGTGGTGGTGAGCACCACCGTGGCGTTGTCCGTCGTGCACTGCGTGGGTGCGGGCGGACAGTTGGCCAGCTCCACCGTCCAGCCGGGGATGGCGATCTCGCTGGCGTTGGCCGAGGACGGGTTGTAGCTGCGGTTGTGATCGGCATCGAACCAGACGCGGCCACTCACCGACGAGTACGGGAAGGGGTACTGCAGCGTGACGCTGCCGCGGCCGAAGTTGTTGCCGCCCAAGGGGTCGGTACCGCCGTTGGTGTCCGTCGTGTCCAGGGTCACCAGCGTGGCGGTGTTGGTGAGCTTGTCGCCCACGTTGAGGTCGCCTGTGAGCATCACGGGGATGCGCACGTCGGCCGTGCCGCCGGCGGGCATCTGCGAGATTTCGCAGAGCACGGCGGTGCCACCGCTGACGCCGGAGCACGTGGGTGCCGCGGGCAGGAAGCTGCCCTGGGTGACCTTGAACACCGGCGTGCCGGTGAGCACCATGCCCGCGGGCAGCGTGTCGCTGAAGCGCACGCGCACAGCGGTTTCGGGCCCGTTGTTGGCAAGGCGCACGAGGAACTCAAATCTTTCCTCAGGCAAGGCCGTGGCCTTGGCCGTGGTCGTGCCGGGAGCAACCGCCACCTTGCTGAGCACCTGCACGTCCGCCTTGGGCGTGGTGGTGACGGTGACGCGGCCGGTGCCGTAGTTGTTGCCCGCGCGCGGATCGGCGCCGCCGCTGGTGTCCAGCGTGCCGGTGGTGACGATGCTGGCCGTGTTGGCGAACACGGTGCCCGCCGCCGGCGTGCCCGTCAGGCGCACGGGAATGCGCACCGTGGCCGTGCCGCCGGAGGGCATGCTCGTGATGCCGCAAGCCACGGCCGCGCCGCCGGCCGCGCCCGTGCACGTGGGCGCCGCCGGCACGAAGGTGCCCGCCGTCACCGTGAACACCGGCGCGCCGGCCAGCACCATGCCGCTGGGCAGCACGTCGGCGAACTGCACCGCCTGCGCCGCCTGCGGGCCGTTGTTGCTCACCGCCACCAGCCAGTCGAACGCCTCGCCGGCGACGGCGGTGGCCTTGGACACGGATGTCCCCGAGGCGACGGCCGTCTTGCTGGCAACCTGCACGTCGGCCTGGGACGCGGCGCTGACGCTGCCGCTGCTGAAGTTGTTGCCCGCGCCCGGGTTGCTGCCGCCGTTGGTGTCCACGGAACCCGTGGTCACCAGGCTGGCGGTGTTGGTGAACACCGCCGCGCCGGCCACATCGCCCGCAAGCCGCACCGGGATGCGCACCGTGGCCGTGCCGCTGGCCGGCATGGTGGTGAGGTCGCAAGTGACGCTGCCGCCGCCGGCGGTGCACGTGGGCGCGGCCGGCACGAAGGTGCCGCCCGTGACCGTGAACACCGGCGCGCCGGCCAGCTCCA